>JBJTOP010000161.1:0-32564 GCA_046074645.1 Planctomycetaceae bacterium
TCAGGATACGAGCACACCAGCTCGAAACCACACTTCCCCGCCAGACGCGACAACGTCTCTCGTGTATAATAAAAAAAGTTCACCCCGGCATTCAGCCTGAGTGATCGACCTGTCAGCCAACGGTACAGATTACCGGAACCACCCAGCATCCGAAATCGATGCCCCGGAATCTCGATCGCCAACACCCCGCCCGGCGACAGAATCCGAAAAAATTCCCGCATGTCCTCAAGAGGATTCGTGTGACACAAAAACGCATCCATCGAACACACCACGTCAAAAGACCCATCCGGGAATTTCTGGTCTGACAAAAAGCCCCTGTGCACATTCACCCCAAACGTCTGCCGCGCATACAGCACCGCCTCCCGCGATGGCTCAACACCACACACCTCCCACGCAGGATCCCCCTGAAACTGGTGCAGCAGAAACCCATCCGCCGTTCCCACATCCAGCAATCGCCCCCCTTTGGGTCTGTGACTGCGAATGCGAGCAGCCCCCCGCGCAAGATTCTGACGACGCGTTTCCAGAAATGTTTGTTCCTCCTTCTGCGCCTCGGGAATCTCCGCTTCCTCGAAAATCCTGAACGTCTCAGTCGGCTCGCGACACTCAGCCACGTACATCAGACCACAGCCACAGCACCTGACCACGGGCAGGCGACTGCACACCCCCACGAAAGTCGTGCCACAGGGCCCACAAATCGGACACACTACCCGTGCACCTGATCGTTCCTTTGCGACAGCGATGCCGGCCGACAACGCAGACGATTTTGTCATCAGAATTCCCTTTCCTGCCGGACGCTCAAATCCCTGACCGCCCCGTCCTGTTAAAAGCTCTCACCTTGCCCGAAACTCTACGGATTTCGGCAAAGCCCTGCAAGTGCGAACTCGCTCACGCCCCCCATCGTTTGCTTTTCCCTGCGCAATCGGTTTTGATTACACTTCACCGAACCCGGAACCTGCACGGTGATTGACCCACAGAACTCTTCGACCTCAGGAGCGATCGTATGCCAAAGTGTTTCCTCAGTACCGCTGCAATTCTGGCAGGGCTGGCCGTTTCCGCTTCAGCACTCGCGGGAGATGTCAATGGCCTCAAACCTGGTACACCCGACCTCAAAGCCGCCTCGACGCTGGCTTTCGGCCCCGCTGATATCCTCTTTGTTGGTGACGCCAAAGCAGCCACCGTTTTCGCCATCGCCACTGGAAACACTCAGGGCGATCCCACCACTGCCTCCATCAGCATCGATAACCTCCCTCAGGTGCTCAGTGGCGAACTTGGGGCGAAATCTGTCACCATCAATGATCTCGCCGTCAATCCCCGAACCGGTGCCGCTTTCGTCGCCGTGACCGCCGACGACAAACCCGCCATCATACAAATCGACGGCGGTGGCAAAGTCTCCGTGCTCTCCCTCCAGAATGTCAACTTCTCAAAAGTTGTCCTCGCCGATGCACCCGAAGATAAGGTCGTCGGAGAAGGTCGCCGAGCCCAGAATCGCCGCACCGAATCCATCACCGATATTGCCTTCTTCGAAAACAAACTGCTCGTCTCCGGACTCAGTAACGCCCAGTCTCCCTCCACACTCCGAGAACTCAACTTCCCCTTCGCTGATGCCGACAAAGGCGTCGCCGTCGAGATCTACCATGCCGCTCACGGAAAAAGCGAAGACTACGCCGCCATGCGAACATTCGTCCCGCTCATGGTCGATGGCGAACCCGTTGTGCTCGGTGCCTACGTCTGCACACCACTCGTCAAAATCCCGGTCAATCAACTGGAGAAGGCCGGCGAGCGAATCAAAGCCGATACCGTTGCCGAACTCGGCAATCGCAACCGACCGCTCGATATGATCTCCTACGCAAAGGACGGCGCCGCTTTCCTGCTGCTCAGCAACAGCGCCCGCGGGGTCATGAAAATCAGCACCGCAGGACTCAGGCAAGCCAAAGCTCTCACTGAACCCGTCGGAGGTGGCGGAACCGCCGGACAAAAGTTCGAAACCGTTGCATCGCTGACCGGCGTTGTCCAAATGGACAAACTGAACGACTCATCCGCACTCGTGCTCCTCCAGGCTGAAAACGGACCTGCCAACCTCCGCACTGTGCCACTCCCATAAACTCACACTGATCCCAACGCTCACTCGCCGCCGCTGCGTCCGCAGGCTCTTCCCTGCGGACGCTGCTCTCACACCTTCAGAACCCGCTTTTCCAACGGCCGTACACATGACCTTCGCGTTTCGGAATTCGCTGGCCATCCTCCTTCTGCTCATCATCCTGCCGATCGCTTCTCCACCGGCAAATGCTCAGCCACCAGCCAAAAAGGATATTCCAGCCCCGGATCCGGCTCTCGAACAGGCTACCTTCCGCGTTCCCGAAGGGTTCGAGGTCCAGCTCTACGCGGCCGACCCAGCCATCGCCAAACCCATCCAAATGAACTTCGATGAAGACGGCAGGCTCTGGATCGCAAGCAGCGAAGTCTACCCGCAAATCGTCCCCGGTGCCCCCGCCACTGATCGGATCCTCGTCGTCGAAGATACCGATCACAACGGCGTCGCCGACCGCACACACATATTCGCCCAGGGCCTGCTCATTCCCACCGGCGTCGCTCCAGGAGACGGCGGGGCATGGGTTGCCAACAGCACCGAACTTGTACACTTCGCCGATACCGACGGGGACCTGAAAGCTGACTCCAGACGCGTCGTCCTCTCCGGCTTCGGCACCGAAGACACCCATCATATTCTGCACACTCTCCGCTGGGGCTATGACGGCTATCTGTACTTCAATCAGTCCATCTACATCCACAGCCACGTCGAAACCCCCTGGGGCGTCCGACGCCTCAATGCCGGCGGTATCTGGCAGTTCCGACCCGATAATCTCGAACTCGGTGTCTTTCTCCGCGGCCTCGTCAATACCTGGGGCCATCACTTCGATCGCTGGGGACAGTCCTTCGCCACCGATGGCGCAGGTGGAGAGGGCATTAACTACGTCATCCCCGGTGGCTACTACTTCACAGCCGCTGATGCCGAACGACTCGTACGAGGCCTCAATCCGGGCAGTCCCAAACACTGCGGTCTCGAACTTGTCGATACCCCTATGCTGCCCCCGGAATGGCAGGGAAATGCCATCACCAATGACTTCCGCGGTCACCGCGTTGTGCGATTCGTACTCACCGAAGAAGCCTCCGGCTACGTCTCCCGCGAACAGCAGGAAGTCATCTGGTCCAATCACGTTGCCTTCCGCCCCATCGATGTCAAAATCGGCCCCGACGGTGCCATCTATGTGGCAGACTGGTACAACCCCATCATTCAGCACGGCGAAGTCGATTTCCGCGACGAACGCCGTGACCGCACACACGGCCGAATCTGGCGCGTCACCTGGAAAGGTGCCCCCAAACGCGAATTTCGCAAAATGAGCGATCGCAGTAATCAAGCGCTCTTCGAAAGCCTCCGCTCCAACGACGGCGTCGAACGTCAGTCTGCCAAACAACTCCTCCGACAACGCGGCCCCAAAATCGCCGCCGAACTTACCACATGGCTCGCCCAAACCAACCTCACCGACGACGAACGCGAACGCGTCCTCCTCGAAGCACTCTGGTGTTACCAAACTGCCCGCTCCGTTCAGCCCGAACTTCTCAAATCACTCCTCCAAAGCCCCGATGGACGCATTCGCGCTGCAGCCGTACGTGCCCTCAGCCACTGGAAATTCTTTATCCCTGACTCCCTCGAACTCCTCACCAAACTCGTCCAGGATCCCCATCCCCGCGTGCGACTCGAAGCCGTCCGTGCACTCTCCTTCTCCCCACTCCAGGACTCCGAACGCCAAATCGCCGACGGCTCCGCTTTCCCCTCCGACTCAGTTCCCCCCACCGCAGCCATCGTCGCTCAATATCAGGACCCGCGACTCATCGAAACTGCCCTCCTGCCACTCCGCCAGCCTCTCGACAGCAACCTCGATTATGCCCTCTGGCTCACCACCAAAGAACTCGCTCCTAACTGGCGACCTGCGTTCGAAAAAGGTGACATCAACTTCTCCGGTGATGCTGAACAGGTCGCCTTCGCCTTCGCCACCGTCGGCGCCGGAGCTCCCGTCGATCTCCTCATGAAAGATCTTTACAGCGGCAACATCCCCGACACCCGACGCGCCCGACTTGTTCAACTGATCAGCAGCAACGCCAACCCCGAACAAACCGGTCGACTCGCCGCTGCCGCGCTCGATGCCCGCGACACCGCAACACTCCAGACACTCCTCACCAGCACCGCTTCCCGGAAACTCGTTCCGCCGGTCAATCCAGCAACCCTCCAGTCTGTGCTGAAAGATGACGATGCTGTCCTCCGGCGACTGGCACTTCAAATTGCCGGACAGTGGAAAATCGCCGCCCTCTACGAACAACTCAAAACAGTCACCGCAGACACAGCAACCGATCCCGGTGATCTCGCAGCGACAGTCTCCGGAATCATCGCCGGTCGCGAGGATGGTCTCCTTGATCACCTGACACAACTCGCCAGCACCTCCAGCACACCACTCGATCGCCGACTCCTGCTGCTTGATGCCCTCGCCTCCGTTCGCCCAGCTCAAGCTGCACCGCAAATTGCTGCTCTGCTCGAATCCGCAGCCGACCCCAAAACAGCCAACGCTGCCAAAACTCTCATCACCGGCCGTAACGGACCAGAACTCCTCAACACAGCACTCCAGAATCGCACTCTCAAAACCGCGGTCGCCCTCGAAGTTCTTCGAGTCCTCCGCGAAAGCGGCCGCTCGGACGCCAATCTCGAATCCACACTCCGAACCGTAGGTAGTATTCCCTCCAGAAAAACTCTGTCCCCCGAAGCCCGCGCCGCGATCCTTGCCAAAGCCACAACCTCCGCCAGCGCCGCCGCCGGTGAAGCCGTCTTCCGCAGCCCTCAACTCGGCTGCCTCAAGTGCCATGCCGTCGGCGCCGCCGGAGGACTCGTCGGCCCCGATATGATCAGCCTCGGCGCCAGCGCACAGCCAGACTACCTCCTCGAATCACTCCTTAACCCCAACGCGAAAGTCAAAGAAAATTACCACACCACGGTCATCGCCACCACCAGCGGACAAGTGATTGCCGGAGTCCAGATCCAGAAGTCCGATAAGGCTGTCACGCTCCGAACCGCCGAAAATCAGGTGGTCGTCGTCCCCGCAAATGAAATCGAAGAAGCAGGGCAGGGCGTCTCACTCATGCCCGAAGGACTCGTCGATGCCCTCACCGATGATGACCTCGCAGCCCTCGTCCGCTTCCTCTCCGAACTCGGACGCACCCCCGAATACACACTCTCAAAACTTCGCCTCATCCGATCCTGGCAAGCCCTCCAGCCCACTCCCGAAGGACTCCAGAAAATCAACCGCACCAGCTTCAGCTCCGCCGCTACCGGAGACCCCGCCTTCACCTTCACCCCCCAGTACACCGTCGTCTCCGGTTCACTCCCGCTCATCGAAGTCCCAACGCTCAGGATTCGCGAACAGTCTGTCAGCTTCGTCCAATCAAAGATCCAGGTAACGTCCCCGGGACGAATCGGCTTCCAGGTCGATCGCCCGGAAGGTCTGGAAATTCGAATCGATGGCGTACCGATGCCAGCCACCGCAGACTTCTCAGCGGAACTCACCGCCGGACCTCATCTGCTCACCATCACCATCGATCGCTCCAAACGCTCAGATACCCTCTCCCTGCAGCTGACAGATCTCACAGGAGCCGGGATTGGCAATGCGGAGGCCGTCAACTGATATGCAACCGCTCATCGATCGACACCAGCTGAATATGCGGCGGCACTTCCTTGCCAGCGGCCTCCGACTCGGCTCGGTTGCCGCTGCTCTTCTCGCCACCAACGAATCAAACGCCGACGGCACCAGCAAAGAACGCGTCCATCCGCCACTGGCGGGATTCCCACACTTCGCGCCCAAAGCCACATCCGTAATTTACCTCCACATGAATGGAGGCCCCTCCCAAATCGATCTCTGGGACCATAAACCCCAACTCCAGCAGCACTTCAATGCCGACCTCCCCGACTCCATCCGTAATGGGCAGCGGATTACCACGATGACCAGCGGACAATCCCGCCTGCCCGTTGCCCCATCCATGTTCAAGTTCTCCCGCCATGGTAACTGCGGTACCTGGGTCAGCGAACTTCTCCCTCATACCGCTGGCTGCGTTGATGAAATCGCGCTCGTCCGCAGCGTTTTTACCAACGCCATCAACCATGACCCCGCCTGCACCTTCATCACCACCGGCAGCGAAGTCCCCGGAAAACCCAGCCTCGGCTCATGGCTCGCTTACGGTCTGGGCAGTGAAAGCAACAACCTTCCCGCCTTCGTCGTACTCACTCCCCGCTGGTCCTCAGTAAACGCTGCCCAGGCTCTCTTCTCTCGCATGTGGAGCAGCGGATTTCTGCCCTCCAGATACACCGGCGTCGCTCTCCGCAGCGTTGGTGACCCTGTCCTCTACATCGAAAATCCTCAGGGTGTCGCTCCCGCCAGCCGCCGCTCCATGCTGGATGCACTCGCCGCACTCAACCAGCGAACCGTCGATCGCTTCCGGGACCCCGAAACACTCACACGCATCGCCCAGTATGAAATGGCCTGGCGGATGCAAAGCAGCGTCCCCGAACTGGTCGATCTCTCCGGCGAAACCAAACAAACCCTGGAGATGTACGGCCCCGAAGTCCAGACACCAGGCTCGTTCGCCGCCAGCGCTCTGCTCGCCCGACGCATGATCGAAAGAGGTGTTCGCGCCGTTCAAATCCTCCACCGCGGCTGGGATCAGCACGGCTCACTCCCCAGCGAAATCAGACACCAGTGCAGTGATACCGATCAGCCCTGCGCAGCACTCCTTCGCGACCTTCGACAACGCGGTCTCCTCGATAACACCCTCGTCGTCTGGGGCGGAGAATTCGGACGCACCGTCTACTCCCAGGGAACGCTCACGCCAACCAACTACGGACGCGATCATCATCCCCGAAACTTCTGCATGTGGATGGCCGGCGGCGGAATTCGTGGCGGCGTCGTGCACGGGGCTACCGATGATTTCAGCTACAACATCACCGAAAAACCCTGCCACGTCAACGATCTGAATGCCACCATTCTGCACTGCATGGGAATCGATCACGAACGCTTCTCCCGCCGCTACCAGGGACTCGATCAGCGACTCACCGGCGTCGAACCTCAGCATGTCGTCCAGGAAATTCTTGCCTGAAGGACGGCTCTTCGGGCCGAATGCGGTACAGCGCGATGTGGCAGCCTTTCTTCGAACGCCATCAACAGAGAATTGCAAAGATCGGCTGGTGGCTGCTCCCTGTCATCGGAATCCTCGGCCTCTCTGCACTCAGCACAGCCCGCAACGACGTTCGCGACTGGCTCCCTGAACGCTACGAACAAACACAGGACTACAGACGTTTTCAGGCAGCCTTCGGAAATGATGAATTCATCGTGATTTCATGGGATGGCTGCACGCTGGATGATGATCGCATCGATCGACTCAGACTGATACTGACACCAAAGAACACCGACAACGAACTCGTCGAACGAATTTCCACCGGTCGTGATGTCCTCCAACGTCTCACCGATCCACCACTCCAACTGCCCCGCGAACAAGCGATCCACCGCCTCCAGGGGACACTTGCCGGCCCCGACGGAAGCCACACGTGCGTCATGGTCTGGCTCACACCCACTGCCCGAGCAGACGTTCCAGGCAGCCTCCAGCGCCTCCGCAACGCCATTGAACAGGCCGGGGTCCCCTTCAATACCGTCCGCTGGGCCGGAGCACCCGTGCTCAATCGAGCACTCGATGAAGCCAGCCTCAACGCCATGCTGAAGGCAATCGTCATGAGCTGCCTTGCCGCCGTTCTGATCGCCTGGGCCGCACTCCGCGATGTCCGCATCACCGTACTCGTTCTCGTCACCGGCTTCTACGGCGCCACACTCAGCCTCGCAATGCTCCCGCTCACACGAACTCCCATGAGCTCCCTCCTGATTACCATGATTCCCATGGTCTACACCGCAGCTGTCTCGGGAGCCATTCACCTCTGCAACTACTTCCTCGAAGCCCGACGCTCCTGCCAGCCCCAAATCGCCGCGGTCAGAGCTGTCAAGGGAGGCTGGCTGCCTCTCGCTCTCGCCGCCGGAACAACAGCCGCCGGACTGCTCACCCTCTGCCTCAATGATCTCAAACCTGTCCAGCAATTCGGGTGGTTCTCTGCCATCGGCATCGCTCTCAGCTGGCTCCTGGTTGTCCTGTGGCTCCCCGCAGCACTTGCCAACATGCATCATCCCAACGCAAGTCAAGGTGATCACACAGTCAATCAGACCCTCATTGAAGATGCCCCACTGCCACTCTTCTGGGTCTGGGCCGGAAAACAACTCGTCCGCTTCTCCGTACCCGTCTGCCTCGCCTCCGCCGTCACCGCTGTCCTCGCGGTTATCGGTGTGCCCCGTCTGCAGATCACACTCAATCTGCTGGAAGAATTTCGAGCAGGAGCGGAGGTCGTGGAAGCAGGCAAATGGCTGGAACAGAAACTCGGAGCACTCACCTCGCTCGAAGTACTCGTCGAAATTCCCAATGAATCCCCCCTCAGTCCTCTCGAACGCATCCTGCTCGTTCGCAGGCTCGAACAGCGACTGCTCTCACACCCCGACATCGATGGCTCGCTGTCAATTGCAGGATTCGCCCCGGAACCAGCCAGTGGCGGTGTCGGATTCCTGCAACGCTCAGAACTCAACCGCCGCCTGCAACGACAGCGCGATCAGTTGCTGACGTCCGGGTTTCTTGCCGCCACACCCACCGCTGAACTCTGGCGAATCAACCTCAGACTGCATCGCGCCGAACGCCTCGACTACAACCGACTCTCCAACGACATCAGACAACAGTCCGAACAGGTCGTCGGCACCAGTCGAACCAGCGGAGTCAGAGTCTGGAGCACTGGCATCGCCCCACTCATCTACCGCGCGCGGAAGTCCATGGTCGATGGACTCATGCAGGGACTCTGCACCGATGTGCTGCTGATCGTCGCCGCCATCATCCCAGCCATGCGAAGTACCTGGAACGGACTCCTGCTGATGCTCACCAGCCTCTTCCCAACCCTGCTCGTCATCGGCGGACTGGGCTGGCTGCAGATCCCCATCAATGTCGGTGCTGTCCTCGCACCCTGCGTCGCACTCGGGGTCACGGTTGATGATTCCATCCATTTTGTCGTCTGGTTTCGACGAGGCGTCCGCGATGGACTCGGACGCGGACAGGCCGTTCTGCTCGCCTGGCGAGCCTGTGTCCGCCCCATCTACCAAAGCTGGCTCCTGCTGGGACTCGGAATGCTCACACAGGCCGTCAACGACTTCAGCTCCATTCGCCACTTCGGCCTGATGATGACCGCAATGCTCACCGCAGGTCTCGCTGGAAACCTCATCCTCCAGCCAGCACTGCTCGCAAGCCCGGCCGGAGAATGGATCGCAAAAGCCTTCCTCCGCAGCAAAGACCCGGAGGAAAAACGGGAGTAAGGCTGCCCGACAGGATCCCCGTGGTTTCTGCACACCCCTCGAAATTCACCTTGAAAAATCCGCTTCCGGCTTCGCCTTTCCTGTTTTTTCCCGGTAAAATCTTGTCCCGCTGGCTGCCGTTCCGCCCAACCCGGAAGTGTCGTCGGCTACCTTGTCCGTGCAGAACTCCGTTTGGTCATCGCAGCAGAAGGCAGGTCCATGCGATTGTCGACAACACTGAATTCCGGGCCCCGCACGGCCCTCTTGTCCCTTATCATCCTCCAAAATCTCCCTGCACTCCTCAGTGCAGAAGAACCCAGCCGCGAACAGATTCTCGCCCGAGTAAAAGGCGACATCGAATACCTCGCATCCGATGAACTCGAAGGACGCGGCGTAGAAACCAAAGGCATCGAACTCGCCGCCCAGCACATCCTCAATGAATACCAGAAAGCAGGGCTCAAACCAGGACTGCCCGATGGCACCTGGCGACAACCCTTCGAAGTTGTCCTCGGTGATATCGCTGTCGAATCCTCCACCGCCGTTCGACTCAAAGGCCCCGGCGATCTCATGCTCGATCTGAAAATCAGCCAGGACTTTCAACCCATTCGACGCGGTGCCAATGGCGAAGCGTCAGGTGAGATCGTATTCCTCGGCTACGGCATCACTTCCACCGAAGACAACTACAACGACTACGCCGGTGTGGATGTCAAAGGCAAAGTTGTCGTCATCATCCGCCGCGAACCCCAAAACCGCCCGGACGGCGCCTTCAAAGGCCAGGAAACAAGCCCTAACGCCTACATCGATCGCAAACTGGAACTCATCCGCAACTCCGGTGCCGCCGCTGTCCTTTTCGTAAATGACCATGCCGGTGCCCCAACTGCCGATCAGGACGAACTGCTCGAACCCTCCGGCTTCGGCAACAACGGTGACTCCGTGCCCTTTGTCCACGTCAAACAGGCAGTCCTCGACAAACTCCTCACCGCCGCACCTCTCCAGGCCGACGGTCGCACACTCAGCAGCCTTCACGATGTTGCCAGGTACATCGACGAAACCCTCAAACCCGTTTCACAACCCCTCGCAGGCTGCTCCGCCACCATTGCCACCCGATTCAAAACCAACTCTGTCACCGCCCATAACATCGTCGGTGTCATCGAAGGTGAAGGCCCACTCGCCAACGAAACCATCGTGATCGGCGGGCACTACGATCACCTCGGCTTCGGCGGCTACGGCTCCCGAACTCAGGCCAGAACCGGCGAAGTACACAACGGCGCCGATGACAATGCCTCGGGTACCGCCGCCGTTATGGAACTGGCTCGTCGAGTCGCCGCTGGACCCAAACCCAAACGACGCATGGTATTCATCTGTTTCTCCGGAGAAGAACGCGGACTTGTCGGCAGCGCCCACTACGTCCAAAACCCCATCTTCCCTCTTGAAAATACCGTCGCTATGCTCAACTTTGACATGATCGGCAGACTCAAGGACAACCGCGTCGAAGTCAACGGCGTCGGCTCAAGCGCCGCTTTCCCCGATATCGTCCAGAAAGCCGACGAAGCCAGCCCCATTGAAATCACCGTCAACCCCAGCTCCTTCGCAGGCAGCGACCACCTGCCCTTCTACCAAAAACAAATCCCCGTCATGTTCTGCTTCACAGGCCTCACTGATACCTACCATACACCCGATGACGATGCACCCACCCTCAACATGGAAGGTGCTCTCCTCGTCATTGACTACTCCGAACAACTCCTCCGCGGTATGGATGCTCTCGAAACTCGACCAGCCTTCTCTGAAGGCCCGCCACGCAGAGCCCGCGCCTCCCGCCGCACTCCCTTCCTCGGACTCCAGCCAGACCTCGGTGCCTCCGGAAACAACGGGATCGTCGTTCGCTCAGTACGCCCCGCATCCCCAGCCGCAGAAGCTGGCATCGCAGCCGGTGACGTGATCACCAAAGTCGGTGACCTCCAGGTCGAAGGTTACCAGTCCCTCGTCGAGCAACTCGTCGCCGCCAAACCCGGAGATATCATGAAACTCACCGTCAAACGCCAGGAACAGGAATCCATCATCGAAGTCAAACTCGGTGAACCACAACGCTGACGGTTTCAGCGTTCAGTCTTCAGGGTTCGGTGTGTTCATCAGCCGCAGTTCCTCCCCCCAAAACCACTCGTTCCTGACTTCTTCAATCACTTCCCATGCCCCAACCCATCGTTTCCATCGTCATGGGCAGCCGCTCCGACTGGGATACCATGGCCGAATCCTCAAGGATCCTCGACCACTTCGGTATCCCGCACGAATGCCTCGTCGTGTCTGCTCACCGCACCCCCAAATGGATGTGCGAGTTTGCTGAAACCGCCGCAGGCAGGGGCATTCAAATCATCATCGCCGGTGCCGGTGGGGCAGCCCACCTGCCCGGCATGATCGCCTCCATGACACACCTCCCCGTACTCGGCGTACCGGTGCAAAGCAAATCCCTCAACGGCCTCGACTCTCTCCTGTCCATCGTTCAGATGCCCGGTGGTGTCCCCGTGGCCACTCTCGCAATCGGACCCGCCGGTGCTAAAAATGCCGGTCTGCTCGCCACCCGCATCCTCGCACTCCAAAACACCCAGCTCGCCGAACAACTCAATAGCTGGATGCAGCAACAAACAGAGACCGTCCTCCGCGATCGCTCACTCTCACAGACAGCCGCCCAACCCTCCTAACGGTCTCCCGATCAGGTACTCCGGATATGCCCCGAAAACCCCAGACCCTCCTGCCAGGCGCCACACTTGGGATGCTCGGTGGAGGACAGCTCGGACGCATGTTCGCGCTCGCCGCTCGCCCGTTCGGCTTTCACATCGTCACCTTCGGTGACGCCCACGATTCCCCCTGTGGCCAGGTCAGTGACCACTGCTGCCCCGACGAATTTACCGACTTTGATCAACTCGCCCAGTTCGCTCAGATGGTGTCCGTCGTCACCTACGAGCAGGAAAACATCCCGCTCAAAACTGTTCAGTTCCTCGAAAATCTCGTCCCCGTCTTCCCCGGCTCCCAACTGCTTCAGGCAGCCCAGAATCGACTGCTGGAGAAATCCGCCGTTCAAGCCATCGGCATCCCAACCGCAGATTTTCACGCTGTCAACTCCGCCACCGAACTGACTTCAGCTCTCGAAGCCATCGGCGGTGATGGCATCCTCAAAACTGTCACCATGGGATATGACGGCAAAGGACAGATCCGCGTTCGCCGCGGGGACAACCTGGACAACGCCTGGAAATCCCTCCGCGTTTCTCAGGCAATCCTCGAAAAACGCATCGACTTCGCCTTCGAAATGTCCCTCGTCGGCGCACGATTCGCCGACAACTCCTGCCACTTCTTCACACCCACCGTGAACACTCACGTCAATCATATCCTCGACGTCTCCGTTTGCCCGTCCCCGCTCATCACTCCCACACTCGCTGAACAGGCCCGCCAGATCACGCAGGCAATCCTTGAACACTTTGACGTCTTCGGCGTCCTCTGCGTCGAATTCTTCGCTGTCTCCGACTCTCAACTGCTCGTCAACGAAATCGCCCCACGCCCCCACAACAGCGGACACTGGACCATCGAAGCCTGCCGCTCAAGCCAGTTCCAGCAACAATTCCGCGCAGTAGCCGGACTGCCCTCCGGCGATACTCACGCAAACTCCGCAGCCGTCATGGTGAATCTTCTCGGCGACCACCTGCAGAATCTCACCGCAGAACGCTGGAAATCCGCCTGTGGAGTCCCAAACTCCACAATTCACCTCTACGGCAAGGAAGAAGCCCGTCGAGGACGCAAAATGGGACACATTACCGCGCTCGGCCACGATCCCAACGAAACGCAACAACGAGCCCTGAAAGTCCGCGAACTGCTCGGATATCGCAAAAGCTGACAAACATCGTTACTGGCTGACCCTTAGCTTCCGCCCCCGCAGCACAATCACCGCAAATGGCCACCACCAGATCATGTCATGAATCGGAATTAACCATAAAACGTTCGACGAAACCTGACCCTGCCCGACAGCCCACGCCATTCCCACCGGCCCAAGTATCTTTGCCAGCAACCCCACCAACACAACCGCGTAATGACGACAGGGGTCAAAAGCAGCAACCGCGTAGCCCAAACCATACAGCAGGATCACCAACCCCATACCCTGCCATAAAAACTCGTCAGCGATCGGCCGCGAAAAACCATACGCCAATGCTGAAGCAGCAGGTGCCAAAATGATGAATGGTCCCCAGACCAGACACTGCAGGGCCGCCGACAGCAGACAAATCCGAGCCCACCGCGGTCCCGAAGTGCCTCGGGAAACAGTCAGATCCGACACACTGCCCACACCGCCCGCCGGAAGCTTCATTCCAACACCCACCATCTGCCAAACACCAGCAACTCACTTCAACTCGTTGCCAAGGCAAACCTTCAAATCTGCTTCCGTAAACTGAAATCCTGCCTTCCGAAGCACCGCAGGTGTCACGCGAGTACTGGACAGCAACAGTTCTTCAGCCATTTCACCCAGCACGATCTTTGCCACAAATCCGGGCATCGGGAAGATCGTCGGTCGTCGAAGCACAGATCCCAGCGTCTTTGTGAAATCAAAATTGGTCACCGTGTGAGGACTCACCAGATTCACCGATCCGGATATGCCAGTTGTCTCAACACAAAAAGCCAGCGCCCGCGCAAGATCCGACAAACCGATCCAGCTCCAGTACTGCCGGCCACTTCCCACGATGCCGCCCGCGCCCATTTTGAATGGCAACAGCATCTTCTGAAGGGCACCGCCTTTGCTCGACAGCACCACCCCAATGCGGCCGCAGACAACCCGTATTCCCAGTTCCCTCGCCCCAAGGGCTGCCTGCTCCCAGTCCCTGCAGACGTCCGCAAGGAAACCTGTCCCCTGAGCTGACGACTCGTCCAGAACTTCGTCGCCTCGATTACCATAAAACCCTATCGCTGATGCACACACCAACGTCGATGGACGCCTCGAAAGCGATCGCAGCGAATCCACCATACTTTTTGTACCCGCGACCCGGCTGTCACGAATCCGCTTTTTAACATCACTGTTCCAGCGCGCCCCGGCAATATTTTCCCCAGCCAGATGCACAATCGCATCAACAGACTCAAGCCGCTCAGGGTTCAGGAATCCACGAACCGGGTCCCATAGAATCGCGTTCGACTCAGATGAACGCCGGCTGACAGCCACAACTGTGTGCCCGGCTTCACGCAGGACCGCCGTCAGTCGAGTTCCCACAAGGCCGGATGCGCCAGAAACAGCGACCGTCTGTTTTGCCACAGCTAATGCTCCGCGAAGGACAAAAAAAATCCAGGATCACACCCAGCTCGTATGCCACACGTCTCGTGAACGTTTTAGACGCCCCGCGGAAAAAGGCAAACTCGTGATCGTCAGAGGTCGTCTCTCTGAAGAGCTGCGTCCTCGACCCGCCCAATCACCAGCGAAACATTGTGGCCGCCAAACCCGAAACTGTTGTTGATCGCATACCGACAGGACTTGTTCACAGCAGAATTCGGGATGTAATTCAGGTCACACTCGGGATCGGGAGTGTCGTAGTTGATTGTTGGCGGAAGCACGCCAGAAGACAGGGCCATCGCACACGCCGACATCTCAATTGCACAGGCCGCACCAATCATATGCCCCAGCATACTCTTGATCGAACTGATCTGCAGATCAGTTGCCCGACCACCAAAAACCGACTTCAAAGCCACAGTTTCCATGGCGTCGTTGTAATGCGTGCTTGTTCCGTGAGCACTTACGTAGGTCTCCCGCGAAATCGACTCGGGATTCAGACCCGCCTTCTGCAGCGCCTGCTGAATCGCACGTACCGCCTGCCGACCCTCAGGGTCCGGCTGCGTCAAATGGAACGAATCACTCGTCGATCGACCAGACAACACCTCTGCCCACGCCCGCCCTCCACGCCGACGCAGATGCTCTTCTGTTTCAAAAATCAGTATCGACGCCCCCTCACTCATGATGAAACCGCCACGCTCCGCATCAAACGGACGCATCGACTTCTTCGGACGGTCGTTGCAACCCTTGTTCATCGCCCGCATGTTCACAAATGAAGAAATACCAAGCCGCGTCAAAGAAGCCTCGGTCCCACCAGTCACCACAAAATCCGCGTCACCCCGACGCAAATACTCAAATGCGTCAATCATCGCGTGCCCCGACGATGAACACGCACTGCTGGTCGTGTAGGCAGTCCCCCGTATCCCAAACGCCAGACTCACATTTCCCGGAGGTGCGTTCGGCATCAGCATCGGAATCGTAAACGGACTGACCCGCGATGGACCCCGTGTCAGCAGCTTCTCGTGCTGAGTCTCGTAGGTCTCAAGTCCCGCCAGTCCAGCGCCCAGAATCACAGCCGCATTGTCACCAATCTCCTGCACCGGAAGACCAGCATCCTCAAGCGCTTCGAATGTCGCGTGTACCGCAAACTGCGATGCCCGATCCATCCGCCTCGACGCAACCTTGTCGTTCACACTCACCCTCGCGTCGTTCAGCTCCACGACCTCGCCGCCAATGTTCACCTCCATGTCCTTCGTGTCGTGCACTCGCAGAGTGTCGATGCCGCATTGCCCGGAAAGAAGGTTTTTCCAGAGCGTTCGCCGGTCATTTCCCAGACAACTGACGGCACCAATTCCAGTGATGAAGATCCTATTCATTCGCGTGACCTGAGTCCTTATTGACTATTGGGCCGGAATGTCCTGCGTCCAGCCCGCGGAAAACTCTGCGTAGTACAGCAAACTCAGAAATCCCTGCAACCCTGCCGCTGCCAATTCCAGGGGAATTGGGAGAGCAGGGCAGGCAACTCCTGCGTCCAGCCCCCCCCCACAAACCGTACCATACACAACCGCTCAGACTCGTGCACCCCGGAAACCCCGGACCTCCTCACACTCACCGGCGAATCTCACGCAGCCGTACTCGAGCCCCCCGCGGGTAAGAATCCAGGAGCTGCTCGTGGAGCACCCGCTCACGCTCACGCCAGTCCCGAATTGACCAGTCACGCGACGGATCCCGCACAAACCACGGCGTACCATCAGGATTCAGATAAAGCTTTCGCTGCTCCGAAAGCGTCAACGGACCTGCACCCACTCGCCCAAATACCGCCAACTGGTTTCCAGCCTCGTCCACCGCCCGATCCCGGTCCACCCCCTCCGAAATACATAACGCCTCACCACCCTTCGGAAACTTCCAGCTCGCAATCAGCGTCGGCTCCATCCGCGGACTAAAACCCGAAGACCCCGGTGTCTGCGGCGAAGTCAACTGAACCACATGCATCCCGTTGTGCCCGTCCGCCAAATACGCAAACTGACTCGTGTAGGTGATGCCAAGCTTCACGTCCCTCAGGTCACTGATTCTCCCGCCAGCGTTGTAAATCTGATCAAGCCGCGGTACCTCCGGGTTAGAAACATCCACAATCACCAGCCCGCTCCGCCCCCCGGAAATGAAAGCCCACGTCCGCCCCACATAGATGTTTCGCGCCTCGCTCAGTGGCATGATCGCCGCCAGCCGCGGCTTCGTGATGTCGGTCACATCGAGTACCTTCAAACCCTCTTCATCCACCACAAAACCATACCGAAACTGAAACTCCACCGCACGCGGATTCTTCACCACGTCCTGACCCAGAATTCCCGTAACAAACGGCTTCTCAGGGTCAGCAATGTCCACAATCACGAGACCTGCATGGCAGCAGATCCATGCATAGTGCCCAAAAATTGTGATGGAACTCGCCCCATGCAACACATTGCCGGGATTGAAAACCACGTCCTTCTTCAGAAAATTGTTCAGCGGATCTCCATCCAGAAGCGTTCCCGCTCCAATCATCACCAGCCCTTCTTCGAAATCAGTCGCATACAAGTACCCGTACATCTTCGCCACCGGTCGCTCCATATTCTCCTCCCGATGACTCCGCGTCGGATCAGGTGCAATCGTCGTCGGAGAAGCGATATCCGTCGCATACGCCGTCTTCACATGAAACCGCTGCCCCACAGGTGACACCGGCGCGGTCACAATCCGCTCCGAAAACCCCTTGTGCTCGATAAAAGCAACGTCATAAACCCGAATCCCGCCATCTCCACAGGCCGCATAACAATACTCCCCCCGAACCTGCAGACTCAAAACCTGATGCTGACGCCCAGGATTCAGCAACTGCCGACCAATGTCGTACCCCGGGTGCTCATGCGCATGATGCAATTCCCTGCCATCCTTCACATGCTCCTCATATCGCTGTGGATACACATCGTGGTGCATCGTACTGCCAATCACCGTCTGCGGCTCATCCCGCTCAGTCACCGTCACAGCAAACAACCCATGCTCACCCGCCGCCACCCACACGTTACGACCAATGAAGTTCATGTAGTTGGTCCCCTGCATCAGCAGCTGCGCCATCAGTGCATTGTTGTCGTTCGCCGCTGACAAATGACAGTCACTGCAAGTCTTCGTCTCACCCTTTCCACGCACCGTGTGCGGCACATTCGTACTGAACGCCACTCCACTCAGTCCTTCCGCTGATATCGTCTGCTGCTGCGTGTAAATTGCCTCCCGATTCAAATTATACGACGTGACGTGAATCGCACACGACGATCGAGATGGACCGATGCGCCTCCCCGTCACATTTCCATCCCTCGCCAGCATGAACACCTCATCCCGAAGCGTCTGAAAATTGTATGCCACCTCGTTGCGACTCACATCGCCCTCGTTATGCAGAGAGGGTGTTTTACGAGCAGCCTTCTGTGGCAAATGACAACCGTAACAGCTGGGATTCCATGATGTGTGACAAGCTATACATGACATCGCTCGATTCGCATGCCCAAACGACTCCGCATGCGGATCACCCCAGTCGAAACTGCCGTCCTCCGTACGCCGTATGGTCTTCGCCAATGCCGAAGCCGCATTGTAATCCGGATGCTCAGGATTCACCGTGTCAGCCACCTGAGTCAACTCCCAGCTGAGCGTCGGATCCACCATCGAATTCTGAATCCACCTCCGCCCTGTCTGCTCAAATCGACGCCTGCCAAATGGTGTACGCATACCCAACAGCTGACGTCCAGCCGGATTGCCCTCCGTATCCTCCGCAGCCGCAGGCCCCGAAGTAATCAGCAGTCTCCCCGCATCCCGACGGTCCAGAGATCCATGGCAGTCTATGCACTGAATCTCAATCGCAGCCCGAACCTCTCCATACAGCTTCCCATTGCCATGCACGTCCTGCACAAAGTGACAGTCCACGCAGTGCATCCCCCGCTCCAGATGAATGTCCAGCATGTGCACCGGCACATTGTCCTTCTCCGCCATCAGTTGCGATTCGAGCTCACGCAGCTGCCGCAATAACTCCTCCTCCGGCTGAGTCCAATCCACCTCACGCTGCAACTCCTGCGCAATCTCAGGAATCTTCATCGCCTTTTTTCGCTGCTCAACGCTCGGCTCCGCAATCTGTCTTCCCGCGTGATCCAGAGGAATTCCGGAACGATCCTTCTTAAACACCGCCTGAAACATCCAGCCATGTCCGTGAAAGTCTGCAAACTGCGTGTGCTCCAGCTGCGGATTCAACTCCGCTGATCGCGCTAAAAACTCCGGATCACTCCAGTTCCCCCGCGCCGTTGCCTCATGCGGATCCGACATCGTCGATTCCGTAAACTCCTCAGAACTCGGATCACGCTCCTCACGCGGATACATCAGTCGCGCATCCGTCTCCATGTCCCACCACATAAATCCCAGATAACTGTTCATCACCGTGGTACCCGGATGGATGTGACACACGATGCACTGGCTCGTCGGTACCCCGACAGTAAACCGATGCGTAATCGGATGTCCCGGTTCATTCTTCGGTATCGTCGGATCCGGTGGACCCGCCAGCTCATCCGCCGCTGCTGCTGCCAGCCCCCGGTTGCCAAATCGAGCCCACGGACCGGAATTCACCGGTGACCGATCGTTCGCATACACCATGTGGCACGCCGTACAGCCACTTGAACGATAGTCGCCCGGATGATCGTTTGTCCCGAGAAAATTCAGCGTTGGATCCAGCAGTCGTGTCTTCTGCAAGCCAATAAACACCGGATCCGTTCGATTCGCTGTGCCCAGTCCACGATTACTCAGCCGCGCTCGCGGCCTCCCGGATTCCTCCAAACGCTCCGGTATCCCCACGTCCGGCACAAATCTCCCACCGCGCTCAAAAATCCGCAGAATATTTCCCGGCTGAGTCACCTCGAAACGCGGTAACGGATCCAGATACGGCAACACTCCCTTTCGAGCTGTTTCCTCAGGCGTCGGCGTCGGAACCGTCTGCAGCCGCTGCGGTACCCCGTGCATACTGTAACTTTCGCCATACGTCGGCCACTTCTCAGACACTGCTCCGTTGTTGTAAAGAGCCGCTCCCCACAGCATACAGCCATGCGTCATCATGCTCTTCTTAACCTGCAGAGTCTCCGTCCCATGGCAGCCCGCAGTACCACAACTCAAATGCGCCACTCGCAAATCACCGGGGTTCACAAACCGAATAAACTCCGGATCCTCATGATTCAACACCGTATACGATCGAATTGGGTTTGCAGACGACCGAAACACATCGCCAAAACGTGGACTCACGTGAGCCGCAAGCTTGTCAACAGCCCGGGCGTCGCCTCCATGACAATCCACACAACCCAGCTTCACACTGCTGCTCGTATGCGGATCATGCGCGTTCACATGGCAGCGAATGCACCCAGTACTTTTTGCATCCGCCTGCTCCCGAGACTGACGCGACAAATCCACCTCAGCAGGTTGCCGCGATAAACCGTGCCTATCCCGCCCGGAAAACTTTCCGGATGATTCGTCTCGCCCATCATCCAGCGATGCCCGACCAGCCCTCGATCGCTCGTCCTCCGTCGCCGCAAGATGGCGATCAGACTGACGCACCTTGTGCAACCAGAGCACACAGCTCAGCCACAGCGCAATCCACGCCGCAATCGCAGCAAGCAGGCGTACAGTGCGGTTCATTTGCCAAAGTCCATCAGGCTTGAAGTTAATAGGTCAGCACAACATCCATGAACATGCCATACAGCGTCTCAGCTTCTCCTGAACTGCCAGCCATTGCCGCCAGCGGATCAAGAACTCCATAAAGATCATCAAATCCCGCTCCGGGAATCAAAGTTGACACTCCCCCCGCTATAATAACATTGTCGCTCAATCGCGGGCGATACTCCAACCCCAGACTGATGTCCGTTCCTATTCGCCTCGCAATATCGTCCTGAAATACAAATCGCTCAAGGACCTCCGTCTGGTCAAACCACAGCAGATTCACATTGCTGATCGCCCGGACCTTCGGCGTAATCTCGAAATCCATCCCCCCATTCAGCAATCGCACTCCCGGATTTACAAAATTACTCTGCCCCTGAAACTTGCTGCTTCGCAGATTCGCCAGCAAACTCTCACGCTGAGTCAGATTCACTCCAAACAACCTGATCTGCTGACGCTGCCAGAAACTGAACTGACCACCCGCAAAATTCGGATTGTCAAGGACCGCATCAAAACCCTCAGCCCGATCGTCATTCGGGTTGTCGTCGCCCGAAGCCCAGAATCCGGATGTGCGAAAACGAATCCAGTCCCGGTCAATCGACAACTCAACCGCCGCCATGTTCGCCCGAATGTCCGCACTCTGCCCCTGAATCGGATTCAGACTGTCCCGCCCCGTGACATGATAAAACGCATGGCTGATGTTGATGCGACCAATGTGACCGTCCCCCGCAAAGCCAAAGTAGTAAGCATCCACTTCATGAGGCCGAAAAACACCCGTCGGATCAGGTCGCACCAGAAAATCATTGCGGTCAAACTCAATACTCGGCTGCTCGTTGTTATAATGAAAACTCATCTGCGCTGTGTACCCAGGAAATACAAAATCCTGCCTGAAGTAGTTCAGAATCAGTGTGTTCTGATGCCGGTCATCAAAGGTGTTCAACAGGCTGTTCGTTTCCTTCTCCGTCTGATCAAACCAAACCACATTAAACTGATCGCGATTTGCAAGTCGCGTACCAAAGACCCGCACGGCGCGGTTCGTATCCGCAAACACAAATCCCCGAAAATCACTGACAAACGGCTGAGATCCCGCACGCACGGACACAAAATCGTAGTCCGGACTCAAATCCGCCAGCTTCACCTCCGCAAACCACTCCTCCAAAGCCACGTCCTGCCGAGAACGAGTCGTCCCGCGACGCACGTCCGGATTGACCACCCCAAGCTCATTCACATCCAAATAGTTCAGGTTCAGCACCGGAGCCAGTCGCACCTGCCAGTCCAGGGGCTTAAATCCCGCGTCACCATGAGACAAATTCAACTGCAGCTTCAGATTATTCACAAAGAAATACTGATTCGGATCACCGAAAAACTCCCGCTGACCAACCCCCGCCGTACTCTCAAACGGCGATGTCCCCGTCGGTGTCTGCCGAAATTCATGCAACATGAAATTCGTTGCAGTCACATTCAAAAACGTGTGCTGACCAATGATCGGATAGTCCCCCTTCAGCACGTTCTGATTATACGGATCCCACCAGTGCCCCTTCTCGAATGGCTGATCCACGCCCCGCGGATTGGACTCTGAATATCGATTCCAGTCCGGAAAACCCACCCGCCAGCGATCCTCCACCGGCACAAAGTCAAGGCTCTGCTGAGCTTCACTGGGGCGAATACCAGACGCCCCAGTGTAACCCAGAGGCGCTCGCACCAGTGGACGAACATACTCAGGTGCAGATGGCCCTGGCAGAAATTCGTCAGGCACACTCTCCGCCGCCGGAAATGGACTCAGAACATCCGGCCTCGAAGGAACCAGCTCATCCACAAAAACAGACGCACCAGTTTCCGCCTCAGCGTCCTGCGCAATCCCTCGATCCAGACCGAAAGCCCAGATCCCCAGACTCACAACCATCGCTGCCCAAACATCAGATCGCAACCGAACGAAAAGGCGCACCGTCTCCCACACGGCGAAAAGTCGCCGGAACCTCCGTCGTTCCGCGTTGCATCCGTGCATTGCCAATTCCGAACGGGCCCTCTGCCTGCTGTCTCCGTCGCGGCACATTCCCTCCGCAATGGAAATGACATCCTTTAAGTTACCTCCCGTGGTCGCTGCAAGCAGAAAGCCCGAACTCCCGCACCGGACTCAAATCAAATCCCAGGCGACCACCGTCATACCTGCAGAAATGGTGAATCGACACCGTGGCCTCTGGCTCGAACTGCCGGTATTCGCTCAACTTCAGCTCAATTTACCGGAACCGCCAGCTCCCGGTATTCACCGTGATTTTGCCCCGCCAGCACCTGCAGCCAGTGCCCCGCTGCTCGCGCCCCACTGCCATCTCCAAAACGAATCACGTGAATTGTCGTCCCCGCAGACGCATGGCGGATGTCACGCAGGTCCGCTGCCGACAACACCGGCTCGTCGCCGTCCGTCAGAAAATAGACAACATCAGGTCGCAGCCCCAGCGCCTCCAGCAGGGCAGGGCGGTGGTCGGTCCCAGCGTCAGAAAGAATCGAATCAATTTCCTGAACTGCCAACTGACGATTCACTTCTGTCGCAAAATACAAAGGCTGCTCCGCCTGACGCCGCAGCTTTAATCGCTGAATCGTCTCATTATACAAAATCACCGCAAACTGCTGATTCGGCTGCAACAGCCGCAAACTCGCCTTCAACTGACTCTTCGCCTGCCGCAGCCGCGGACCATCCATGCTGCTGCTGGTGTCGATTACATACACAAAGGAACGACCCACACCCACAATATTCATGAATGTTGTTTCACCCGTTCCTCCCTGCCCGCCAATACGTCGCACTCCACCAGCCTCCGATGGCTGGATTGCCGAATTACCGCCTCCACTCGTGCCACCACTTCGCCCCGATCGCAGCATTCCCGAACCCAGCAACTCCGGCAACGCAGACGCCGTCTCACCGCTCGCCGTACTCTCAGACTCCGTCGAGAGCAGACCAGAAACTCCCGGGATTCGCGTCGGCACATCGGAACGGGGCCCTCGCCGCTCGTCCACAGAGGTCTCCCGCGAAGACTCCACGGCCTCGCTCTGCTGCGGACGAGTCAACTCCGCATCGCCACTCCCCGCAAACGCCCCCGCATCACCTTCACCATCATCAGCACCGTCCACTACAAACAATCCCACATCCCGAAATACCTCGCCCCCAGCACTTCCCGGACTGCGGTACGCACATCCCCGCATCAGCAGCAACACACCTGCTGCTGCAAAAACATGCAGCAACACGGAAAAAACTGCCGAAGACAGCAGACTTCGTCGAGTAAAAATCCACGTGGACGTCAACTTCATCTGACCACCGCGGAAACACGGGCAGCAAAACAGCAGCAGCTCACGCAGACGCACAGCATACCACACGCCGCAGCTGCGTAAATCATCCGCGCTCAGGGCGTTTCGGGAACCCCGGAATTAAACGCTGCGTCCTCAGCCGGCACCGTCGACTGCCCCGCAGCAGACTCACCAGTCAGCGCTTCGCGAATTCTTCGTGCCTCCTCCATGTCCGCATCTGCCTCAGCAGTCTTACCCGCCGCCCGCAACTGCTCGCCACGAGCCTCCCGAATGTCGGCAACCCCCGCGTCGAATCGCTGCGCTGCTTCGTAATCCGCAAGTGCCCGATCATAGTCCCGCTTCGCCGCCCAAAGATCTCCACGAAGTGAATTCGCCTCCGCAACAGCACCCGCCGCAACGGCCTCGTCACAGTCCTGCATCGCCTTGTCGGTGTCCTTCAGTTCCACCCAGCACCGTGCCCTCGCCGTGAGCGCCTCGGGATGCTTTGGGCTCAGCATCAGAACCCGCGTCAGATCCTCTGCCGCAGCAGCAAACTCATTCCCCTCCATCAGCAGCCTTCCACGCCGCAGCCACCCCTCAGCACTCGCGGGGCTTCGCCGCACATCCTGCGTCACCTGCTGCAGTCGTGTCAGCCACTCAATGCGACTGGCGTCCGCCTGAGCCTCGTTGTAGCGCTCCATCTTCAGCAGTGCGCCGCGACGATGACCAACCCAGCGCACGTCAAATGGCTCCAGCTCCACCGCCCTCCCAAACGCCTGTGCTGCCTCCGAGTAGTTCTGCTGCTGCATCGCAATCAGACCCCGGTTATTCCACGCCGTCACGTAGTTTTCATTCAGCTCAAGCGCCCGACGAATATCAGCCATCGCCGTCTCCAGCTCCTGCTTTTTCATCCGCGCAAAACCACGATTGTTCCATGCGTCCGGAAACGTACTGCTCGATTCAATCGCCTTCGTAAAGTCCGCCTCCGCTGCCGCGTAGTCCTGCTCAGACAGCCGCAGCAAACCACGGTTGTTCAACGCAGCCGTGTGCGCTGGATTCAGCACTACTGCCTGATCAAAATCTGCCAGCGCATCCCTGCCCAACCCCCGCGACATCAAGAAATAACCCCGAAAATTGTACAAATCCGCATTCCGCGGCTGCAGCCGGATCGCCGTACTGAAGTCGGCGCGGGCATTCGCATTCTCGCCAATCAGAGCATAAACGTCACCCCGCATCCGAAACAACACCGCGTCGTCCGGACGGATCCCGATCGCCTGACTCAAAGATTCAACGGCCGTCGCATGGCGCCCCTGAGTCACAGCACCACTGGCTCGCTGCAGAAGTGCTCGAATCTCCGCGGGCCGTTCAGTGCCTGCTTTTTCAGTCGCATCCGGCTGAGGCCCCGCAATCGCCAAAGGCACACCTGCCTGAGCTCCGGATGAAGAACTGTCAGACTGCTGCCTGCCGCAGCCAGCCACCAACAGCAACACAACCACCGGAAAATAACGTCGCATCCGCACACTCCATGTGCCAGGGGTCCAGCTCCTCAAGCCTCACTCCCGTTTGTACGCCACTTGCGGGAAGACTGTCAATTCGAGTTTTCAGGGGACGCCCCCGGCAAATCTCTCTTTTCGACGTCGGTTTCTTCTGTACATTTCCTCTATCCACCTCCGGCTCGCTCTTATGCCGCAGGGAGCAAACGTTACCGGGGTAACCATGGGCGAAGAACAAAACGGGCCTGAAACCGACCTCAGCAACCGCACCATCGGCGAATTCAGACTCCTTCGCCGGCTCGGCAGCGGCGGCATGGCAGACGTTTACCTCGCCGAACAACAATCCCTCTCTCGACACGTCGCTGTTAAAATTCTCAAAGCCGAATCGCTGCGATCAAATGGTGAAGTGCTCCTTCGCAGATTCGATCAGGAAGCAAGGGCTGCCGGCGGACTCAGTCACCCCAATGTCGTCCAGATCATCACCACAGGACGCACAGGCGAACTGGCGTGGATTGTTCAGGAATACGTCCCCGGCCTGAACCTCAGCCAGTGGATCCGCCGCCACGGACCCCCGGACTATGCCACCGGACTCCGCTGGCTCCAGCAAATCACAGCCGCTCTGAAAGCCGCTGCCGATGCCGGAATCGTCCACCGCGATGTCAAACCGGAAAATATTCTCCTCACTCGCTCCGGTATCGCAAAAGTCACCGACTTCGGACTCGCTCAACTCAACCAGCCACGACAACCACGAATGAATCTCACTCAGGCCGGAACCACCATGGGGACTCCATGGTATATGAGCCCCGAACAAATCGAAGGCCGCCCGCTCGACCATCGCTCAGACCAATACTCCCTCGGAATCACCGTATGGCACATGTTCGCCGGACAGCCCCCGTTCCCCGGTAAAAATCCAATGGCCGTCGCCGTCCAGCATCTCAGAGAACCTCCGCCAGGCCTCGCTCGACTCCGAGCTGATCTGCCCGCCGCACTCTGCAGCGTCATCGAACGCATGCTGGCCAAAAAACCGGAAGATCGCTACCCGGATATGGCTGCACTCGAACAGGCACTCATCAAACTCAATAATGTTCCCGTCAACGATTCCCTGCAGGCAAACGACAGCTGGTGGGGACTGCTGAAAAGATCACGGGGAATTTTCACAACAGCAGCCGCCTCGCTCGCCGCCTGCTTCCTGCTCGGACAACTCGTCGCACGATCCATCAATCCCCCTGTTCAGCTCCCCACTCCACAAAGCCCCGCTGAAGTGGCCACGGAAAGCTCAGCCGCACGCCAGTACGCAAGAGCCATGCTGCAGCCCGATCGACTCGACCTCTGGCGCGCCGTTATCGCCGCCTTTCCCGATACACCCGAAGCCGACATGGCCTCCATGCAACTGGGCATCGCACTCATGTCCAGCCTCGTTCCCGACCCGGCTCAGGCAAGACAGGCGTTCAAAGCTGTCCGCGAACGAGGCGAGCTCGACCTCGAAAAACGCCACCTCCAGCTCCTCGGCATGATCGGCGAAGCATGGGTCCTCAAAGACCGCGAACGAAACTCTGAACTCGATCTCCTGCTCTCACAAATCTACAGCCGCCTCGATGAATACGAATCCGAGGACATCCTGCAACTGGACATTGACCAGGCACCCAACGAGCTGCAGCAGTTCTTTGGGCGAATCCTGCAGTCCCGCAGACAATCAACAGAGCCGGTTGCCCCTCGCTGAAGTCAATCAGCGCTCCGCACAACGCTCTTGCCAACAGCCGAAGGTACGCCCCGAGCGTGCTGCTTCAGCAACTGCTCTGCATCCTCGTCCGTCACCTCACCAAAGTCCTCGTAGAATTCACCCACCGCAGAAAAAATCTCCGGACTCTGCAGGCAGATCACCTCATCCGCCACCGCTGCAATCGATCGCAACACCTCCGGTGGCCCAACCGGTATCGCGACCACGATTCGCGCTGGATGCTTCTGACGCACCGCTGACACCGCTGCCTGCATACTCGCGCCCGTCGCCAGTTCATCATCCACCAGGATCACTGTCCGGCCGTTCAACGGTGGTAACGCGCGTCCACCGCGAAATCGCCGCACTCGCCTGCGAACCTCCAGACTCGCCGCATGCACACTCGCCTGCAACTTTTCGCTGTCACCAGCCAGATCCTGATTGATCACACGCACTCCGTCCTCCGCTACCGCCCCCATCGCCAACTCGGGATTGGCTGGATGCCCCAGCTTCCGCACCACAAGTACGTCAAAAGGTACATCAAGCAGACGCGCCACTTCTGCAGCCACAGGTACACCACCACGCGGTAATCCAAGTACCGTTGTAAATCCGTTCACGCCCAATGAACGAATTCTCTCAGCCAATCGCTGACCAGCTTCAATGCGATTTGCAAACATCACACATCGCCCCTCAAAAGCCACGGAAACAATCGCAAATCCTCTGCTATGCATGTCAATCGGCCCATCCAGACTTTCCCGCAACGTCCCACTCAACCCTCCAGAACAGCCAACAACAGACCGTTTGTAGGGACTGCAACCACTGGCGCAATGAAGCACTCCGCGCCGAAGTATCGAGCTATTCCAGCGCTGGCAAAACTCCTGAACTGCCATCCTGCCAAGGTCGATCCTCTCTCCAGAAGGAGAACAATCATGCTTGTGCTGTCCCGCCAAAGCGACGAAGCGATCATCATCGGCGATAATATCCGAGTCACCATCGTGGAAGTTCGAGGTGACAAAGTGCGGATTGGCATCGATGCCCCCCGGGACGTCACCGTCCATCGTCAGGAAATCTATGATGCCATCCGACGGGATTCCGAGCGCGAAGCACGCAGCAACTGATCCTTCGGCATTTTCTGCTGATCCATCTGACCGGCCTTCAAGGACCTGTACCTTGCAGGCCGTTTCCATTTGATGCACGCCCTTCGGAGCCTCTCGATGCGACTCTGCCTCCTCGCCACACTGCTCGCCGCATCATCTGCCGTCGCCACACCCTCCAGCGCCTCCGGACCTCCAGACTCAAAAACTGCCAGCAGAGTTGATGTTGTCGCTGGCAATGGCCTCGAAACTCCCCTGCAACTCACTGCCCCCGCACTCAAAACCGCTGTCCCGCAACCCTTCGGACTGGTCATCGGCCCCGATCAGGCACTCTACATCTGCGAAGTCGGCTCCCACACTATCCGCCGAGTTGACCTCGTCTCAGGACAATCGCAGGTCATTGCCGGCACCGGAAAAAAAGGCTACAAGGGTGACGGTGGCCCCGCCACCAGCGCAGAACTCAACGAACCCTACGAAGTCCGCTTCGATGCCAAAGGGAACCTCCTGTTTGTCGAAATGCAGAATCATATCGTTCGACGTATCGATGCCGTGACATCCGTGATTTCCACAGTCGCCGGCACAGGCAATCCCGGCTTCTCAGGCGATGGAGGTCCCGCTGCCGCCGCAGAATTGCGACAGCCCCACTCCATCACACTTGACTCCAAAGGTCACATCTACATCTGCGACATCGGCAATCATCGAATTCGAAAAGTCGACGCTGCTACCAGAGTCATTACAACATTCGCCGGGACTGGTGGTCGAGGAACCACACCCGATGGCGCAACTCTCGATGGCACTCCCCTGAATGGCCCCAGAGCACTCGACTTCGATGGTCACAATGCTCTCTTCCTCGCCCTCCGCGAAGGAAATGCTCTCTTCAGAATCGACCTCGAAAAACGCACACTGCAACACCTCGCCGGCACCGGAAAAAGTGGCTACTCCGGAGATGGTGGACCAGCTCGAAACGCCCAGCTTGCAGGACCCAAAGGAATTGCCGTCTCTCCAAATGGTGATGTCTGGTTCGCCGATACCGAAAGCCATACCATCCGAGTCTATCGCACACAGACGAAAATTGTGGAAACCATCGTCGGCGACGGTAATAAAGGCAACGGTCCCAGTGGCAGCCCACTGAATTGCCGGCTCGATCGACCCCACGGTGTATTCGTCTCCAATGACGGACGATTGTTCATCGGCGACAGTAACAACCATGTCGTCAGAATCCTGCAGTTGCCTCCTGGAACATGGTGACGATGCAGTCCGCCGGTTCGGCTGTCAGCCACTCAGCTCAATAGCCCTCACATGCATCGCCGCGCTGCTTCACAAACTTCAACACAACTCTTTGCGAGAAACTGACGCACAGCAGGTCATTGCGATCGCTCATCCTGTCCTGCCCGCCCTGCAACCCACCGAATGAAGATCGGAAGGCAGCCAAGCATGGCGAAGGTCAGCATCAGCTGCGGTTTCATGATTCCCGACAAACCCTCGTCAGCAAGTTGCCGCAGAGTCGGGGTCGCCGCACCGGCGGCGACAAAGACGGCCGTGCCGGGCAGCATTCCCAACTGGCTCGCCCACCAGAAGGTTCGAAGTCGCATCCGCGTCAGTCCCAGCAGCAGGTTGACAAGAAAAAATGGCATCAGCGGCAGCAGTCGCAGCATCAGTAAATACTGCACTCCGTCTCGCTCGATCGCTTCCTGAAGCTCTCCAATTCGAACGCCGTACAACCCCTGCAACCGCCGCCCCAGAAACCAGCGACTCGCCAGAAATGCAAGCGACGCGCCACTGGTCGATGCAAAACTGACCAGCAGCAGTGCTGACCAGAAGCCAAACAGCCAGCCCGTAGTCACTGTCATTCCAGCCGCAGCCGGAAGACTCAATCCCGTCGCCACGGTGTAGATCAGGAACACGACAGCAAAGGACATCAGCGGATGCTGACCACAGGACTCTCTGAACTGATCCTCCCGCTCCGCCAGCTTTGCAAAATCCAAATGCGGCGAGGCAACTGCTATGAGCGCCACGAGAAGAATGATCGCCGGGATTAATCGCACCACCCGCCAGGCAGAACGCCAGCGACGACGGCGAACGGACTCCCGATCTTCAGCAGGCTGAGGCGAGTTGCTGCAGGGCGTCTGCACGAGTCTTCACCTGCTGCATGCTGAAGTCAATCTTGGGATTCTCCAGCAGCATCAGTGTTTTGAGCATTTCCCGCATGCTGTCGGACAGGTGACACAGCACCGCCTGCCCCTGATTTCCTCGGGCCTTCCTCGCCAGACGCACAAGAATTCCCACGAACGTCGATCCGAAATAGTCCAGCAGCGAGAAGTCCACGACCAGATGCTTTGTACCCGGCTGACTCAACAGCCGATAAGCCTCGTTGTAGCCGTTGCGAATGTCGTTGTCACGAAACTCCATAAACGGACCGTTCGCCGTAAGGATCAGGACGTCCCCGGAGACCTCGAATTCAAACAACTGCTTTTCTGTCCCAGCCATCCCTCAAAATGCTCCTCAGCCGGACTCTGCCGGACGCTCCGGGGCCTTGCGGATTCGGTAGAGCGGATCTTCGCCCATCTTTCCGCCGCACTTAGGGCACTTAGCCTTTGCTATCGCCTTGCCGTTCGCACCACCCAGCTTGCTCTTCTTACGACCTTCCTCGCTGACCGCCGCACCGCAGGATTTGCAGCGGTATCCACTCAGCTCGAGTTCGAAGGCCGGATCCTGCTGATAATAAATCAGTGACTTGATGGACTCCACCTTCGACTGATTCACAAAACAACTCAGAGTCTCGTTCTTCTCGACCTCCGGGACTCCGTTCTCAGACGCTGGCAATAACAGCCCAAACAATTCCTTCAGCTTCAGACTGAACTGACGCCATCCAGAGAGCGGAAAGGAACAGTAAGCCTGCTCTCCTGGTTCTGCTTCCACCGGCAGAAAGACCGCCACACGGCCTTCACCAAAAATTGGAACGCCCGCAAACATCGACTCATGAACCTTCAGGATCGGCTGGACAAGTTTCAGAACCGAAATTTGATCCGCAGGTATGCTGCGGACCTGACAGTCCGGAAGTCCCTGAAATTCACCCGTAGTCGACACCTGCTCACGAACCTGGCGACGAACATCAGCCACATCACCGGTCTTTGCACCACCGCCGAAACTCAGCAATGACTTTTTCTTCTTCTCACCACCCGAAAACGAAATGATGTGCACCGCTTCAGGAGTAATCGCAAGATCAGCCGTTGAGTGCTGCGCCGCCGCACTGCCGGGCTTCAGTGTCACTGACCCCGGTGCCAGCACGTGAAACCAGACGTCACTGATCCAGGTGACATTCACCTGAACCACCGGCTTGTCTTCCTTCTTCTCCACTGTCCTGCGACGAATCTCCGGAATCTGAATCGGGCTGCGACACTGTTTGCAACGCACGACCTTACCAGCAAAATCTTCGTGCACACGCAGCCACGCACCGCAAGTGCAGGGCACCAGCACCTGCCGCTTCTGTCGCTCCGCCAAACGCTCGTTCCGACGCCGCCGATCGTCCCGCTGCTCCTGCAACGCAATCGACAGCAAATCGTCTGATGCAGGCTTCTCCGGACGCGCAGGCGGAGCAGGGCGAGCAGCCTCAGGTGCAGCAGGTGAAGATGATCCCGCCACACCAGCACCACCTCCCGCGGTAACCGTCTGCGGTTTGTCAGGTCCGTCGGCTGACACAGCCTTCGCTGCAGCCACCGGCACCTCCGGGACAACAGGCGCCGGCGTGGCAAATGCGGTACTTCCCGGACTGGACACGACGTCATCCGACAAAGTGAACTCGTCTGCTTCCTCAACTTCAGACGTCTGAATGCCCGCACGAGGTGGCAGAAAGTCGCTCCGCTGGTCCGGAGGAATTGTACTGTAGATGATCGGCTGAGGATTCGTTGTCAGGTCGTGGTACCGCTTCGCAATGTCAGCCCGCATGAAACCGTTGCAGGACCAACACCGAACCAGACCAGCACGCACCATCTCACCGCAGTGCGGACAGGCCTCACGCATTTCAGATGCACGGCTGGGCGAGGGCGCAGGAGTTTGCTGCGTCAGCTCAACCGGAGTCGAACGCCGCTGGTAAAACACATGCCCGCACTCCGGACACTGATCCGTGTCGGACAGAATCAGGGTTTTGCACCCGGGGCAATTGCGAATAACTGTTGACATGGCTGCCGCACTGCTGACGCTGAGTCCAACCTGGGAAACCGCCGCAGGCTCGGGAAAGTTCCCTCAAACAAACTTCAACCTTCAACCCATCTCTTTACCCGATGAAAAGCCCGGAGAAAAGCACTGAATCTATCCACCGCTGCGAAAATCGGAAGTTTTCGCCCTGAACCTGTCATTTTGTACAGTTCGCTCGCATTCCCAGGAATGAAAAACTGTTCCGCGGGCAGGCGATCCGCTCATCTTATCGCGTTAACTGCAGCGATCCTTCGAGCGGATTCATGCCAGGTCGCAAATACTGGCACTTCAACCGCCGGCCACTCGCCAGCCGCTCAGCCGCCAGAATCGCTG
>JBJTOP010000162.1:0-47168 GCA_046074645.1 Planctomycetaceae bacterium
CCTTTCTTCCGGACATGCAGGTGGTCTTTGTGGATCTGGGTGCAATGTCGGCTGCGGCATTTTCCACGGTGCCGGAACTTGAAGCCCGCATTCGCACGCTCCAGCTTGTCCGCCGCACGGAACTGGTTTTCGAGTCCGTAGTGGAAATCTTCAGGCTTCTGCGTTTGTGGCGTGAAATCCATTCACAAGAGGAGGCTGTGGAGGATATTATTGTCTACCTGTTCGAAGTGTTCGACGCGCAAAAACTGGAATGGTTCCGACAGGCCATCCGCACTGGACTGCTCATAGAATCGGAGAATCAGATGCCCACGTGCCTTGAAGCGATGATGGAACGCGGAGCCCAAAGAGGACGCGAAGAAGGTCGGCAGGAAGGTCGGCAGGAAGGTCGTTTGGAGGGACGGCAGGAAGGACGCCTGGAAGGCATCGAAAAAGGCGTTGTCATCGGCCGCATTCGCACGCTCCAGCAGATCTTCCTGCAGCCGGTGACGCCGGAAGCCGACCTCGTTCTGCTGACAAACGAAGCCCTGCAGGCTCTGCTTCAAGAACTCGAAAAGCAGCTCGACCGCGCTCCAGTTCCCTGAACAGCCCGACACAGAAGCCAGGTGGCCGGAGGCCGGACAGGTGCACCCTCCACCCCTTGAAGTACCACGAACTTGCAGTCCGTGGACCCCGTGCATGAGGCTCAGAGCTGGCCTGACAGGCCGCAATCGCGAAGGGTCAGACCATTCGCAGTTGGCGGCAGAGTGATTCAGCAGGGAACGTCAACGTCAATGTGTTCAGGTCTCGGCGTTTTCATCATCCAGCAGTTCATCAGAGTTGGCGATGAGGCTGGGTGTGACTGAAGCGTCGTCCGTTTCGGGTTTCATGGCGTCCCAGGCGACCTTGTGACCGGGAAGCCAGAGTGGTTCGACCTGTTTTCTGCGGAACAGTTCAGCGATATGTTCGTGGCAGGTGAAAAAGAGTACCTGCTGGCCTTCCTTTGCCAGTTCGATGAGACAGTCTGCAGCAGCGTCGGTCCGTTCCTGATCGAAGTTGACAAACAGGTCATCCATGACAAGCGGAAGTTCTACGCCGCGGCGGGCAAATTCACGGGCGAGCGCGAAGCGGATGGAGAGGAACAGTTGTTCGCGGGTACCACCACTGAGCTGCTCAACGCGAAACGTCTGTCCGAATTCATCATCGATACACAGAAAATCCTCGCCGAGAGGTGCCCAGATTCGGTGGTAACGTCCGGCCGTCATACGGTGCATGCAGGCAGAGGCGGCGACGAGCGTTCCGGAGATATTCTCCTGTTCAAACTGGCGACGGATGCGGAGCACCGCGTCGTGTTCAATCTGCAGCGCCAGCCATTCCTCAACCGCGCGACAAATATCGCTGGCCAGTCGTGAGCGATTAAAGAATTCGACGTGGGAATCGCGCTGCGATTCGAGCAGCTTGATTTGCTGCTTGAGACTGCCCAGCTCCTCGTGGCTGCTCCGCAGACGCTGTTCAACATCCTGCAGCTCAGCCGTTCGCAGCTGCAGCGTTTCCCGGGCGGACTGAGGATCAAAACGGCGAAGTTCGTCTTCGGTGACGGCCAGCTCCCGCTCGGACGTTGAGAGTTCAAGAAGTTCTGACTGTGTGTTCCTGAGCAGCCCTTCGAGCTGTTTCCGGCGATTCGCGACTTCCTGTTGTTTCTGGAGTTCTTCGCGGCTGCTGGTGCCAGACCGCAGGAACACGGCGGTTTTGCGGAGATCCGCTGCTTCGGCCTGATGACGAGCGCGAAGGGCTTCCTGCGTCTGTTTTTCAGCCTCCGCCAGCAGGCGTTCCCGCTCAGTGCGGTCACGATCATGAGTTTTGAGCTGCTGTTGCCACGTGGCAAGAACTTCCAAAGGCCGCGAGTAGTCTGGTTTTTTGGCAGGGTTGAGTTTACTTCCCAGCTGCTCAACTCGAATTCGCATGGCGTCGAACATACGTCGCAGCCCTTCGACTTCGGGGGCTGAATTCCGCCACTGAGTGGCCAGTTCACGCACATCCTGAATCCGGTGCCACCATTCGAACGCCTGCTCGATTCGCAGGGTTTCCTGAATGCCGATGGAATTGAGCAGTCGGCACCATTCCTGGCGGACATCGTTGAGAGTTTTCGCGGCGTTGCGGAGTCGATCGCGGAGCAGACGCAGACGCATCCGGCGGGCGGCAGCGCGGAACTGCCTCCGCTGCAGCACTTCAAGCTCTGCAATCCGCTGTGAACAGTCGCCAATGCGATCGACCATTTCAGCCGTTGAAGACTTCCATTCGGCGCCTGTGAGCTCCCGTCCGCCACGCCGATCGGCCACCGCCATCCGCTGTATACGGTCCTGCAACTGTCGCAGATGACGGTCGGCCTGGCGGGCTTCGTCGGCAACATCATCGAGACGCACGCCAACAGAGGCATCGAAATGATTGCGAAGTCCATTCTGAACGGACCACCACAAAATGCCGGCAAAAGCGAAGGCCGCAGCCGCCAGACTCCCGCCGAGCGATCGAGCGGATTCCGTGCCAAACGAGAATGCGGCGATGCCGAAAAGCGACAACAATGCGCCGACCCAGCCCATCAGCGAGATTGTACGATCCACCCACTCCGGAATCGGCTCCTGCACATCCACTCGCTCGACGATCCGACGAACCGTCTGGATCTTGAGTGCCAGCTGCTCTTCCTGCAGGCGGAGTCGACCAAGATTTTCCAGCTCCCGCAGCCGTGCCTGTTCCTGTTCGATGGCCTGATCAACCGGCATCCCCAGCTCATCAAGCTGTTTATTGAGTTCCACCAGTTCACGGCCGCTGCGGCGAGTCATACTCCGCGTCCAGCGATGCAGCTTGCCCCGCTCCTGCACGGCATCCTGAACCTTACGCGCCATGTCCAGCAGTCGGGAGTGGGCAGCCGGAGACGTATCAACCGCTGCAAGTCGGTCGGTCGTCCAGCCCTCTCCGAGCTGAGTGAGCTGGTGTGTGAGTTCCCGACGCAGTTCGCTGGCACGTTCTTCGGCCGTGCGAATCTGCTGGTCAATATTCCGCAGCCAGTCAGACTGATCCACGAGACTCTGAACCGCGTAGCGTTCCTTTTCGAAGGCAGCATCTGACTGCTGGCGTTCGGCCTGGTTCTGGGCCTGTGCAGCCTTATCGGTGCTGCTGTTGCAGCGTGCGAGTGCTTCGGAGGCATCCTTTTCGGCGGCTGTGAGGAGTTTCAGGGATTCGCCGGGATCGACAGACAACAGCGGGAGGCAAGCGAGTTCTTCCTGCAGTTCGCGGGAGCGTTTCCAGGGCTTGTAACAGTCAAGCGCAAACCGGAGTGCCCGTGTTTCCACGCGGGCAGCCGTTTCACGGTGCTGAAGCTCCGCGATCAGTGTTGTCAGTTCGGAGCGGCGACGGGTGAGCCGGGCATGCTGCTCCCGCGCAGTTCCGGAACGGCGGTTGCCCGTAGAAATTTTCGCATACTTCTCGAACAGTTCCGGAACGCGGCCGCCAGCCGGACCAGACCCGAACATCGCAGAACGCCGCTCACGGATTTCAGACAGTGAATCAAGAATCCGGCGACCCTGCGGACCAAGCGAAAGACCGTAGATGTACTGAGCGACCTGGCCGGTGCCGAGCGTCGCCAGCTGCTGCAGTTCGCGGACACCCACCGCAAATACGTCCGCGTAGACTTCTTCGCTGGTGTCCGCCATCAGCAGACGCACCGCCTGATCCTGAGGAAGTCCACTGGGCCCACCAGAGATTCTCAGTTTGCCACGACCACTCAGCTCGGCACGACGCGAGACACGCCACGTACGACCACCGTGCTCACAGCGAATCGCTCCCCGCCACGGCTGCGACGGATCCGGGCGGTGCCACGCCGGTTCACTTTCCAGAGGCTCGTAGCCGTAAAGAGTGGAGCGGATGAATCGCATGAGCGTGGTTTTGCCGGCTTCGTTCGGACCGTAAATCACGTTCAAACCACGCGGGTCCAGCTTCAACAGCAGACTCCGCCAGATGCGAAAACGATCAATATCAATTTCCGTCAGCCTCATGCCACCGTTCCCGTTTCCTCAGTCTCGTCGATATCGTCTGCCGCTGCCAAATCTGCTCCGGCAGAAGCAGAGCCATCCACTGCTTCCTCATCGTCCGTTCGTGACTCCGCTGCAGCCTCACCAGTTTCATCAAGCTGCTCATCGTCGTCCGTGAATCGGGGTTCGAACCAGCGGCCACCATCTTCACGAATACGAGCCAGAATCTGCTCGCGATCAAGAGATGGCAGGAGCGTCTGCAGGCGCTGCTTCCAGCCCGCAGACAGCTCCGAAGCTCGCTCGATCCAGCCCGCCAGCGATGCTTCCGCCAGCAGCGATGGACGCTCCATCATCTGCTGGTACTGATCCGCAAGCAGCACCGGTGGATCGTTCAAAGGCCATGCGTCCGGCAGAAATCGAACATCGTGAAGCAGCTGCAGCCTGCGACCCGGCCACTCCAGCTCGTCCAGCTCCACCGCCAGCATCGTGCTCAAATCACTCCGCCGCAAATGCTCAAGATCCGGCAGGTCACCCCGCAAAACCCACTGCACTGACCAATACTGATCTGCTGTTCCAGGCCTCAGTTCCAGAAGACGCGTTTTCATAATCTGCAGCAATGTCGACAAATCCACTCCGGAATCGACTTCCAGTTCAATGACGTGCCAGTCAACGCAGCTGGTGTCGAGAGCCGTGATGCGGACTTCACCCGTCTCTGAGACATGCACAAGCGAGCAGCAACCGCCGGTGGTCTCACGGCGGGAACGAGGTTGAGGAGTACCAGGATTGTGCACCACTCCGCATTCCCGCCAGAAGATGGAACGCTCCAGCTGGCCAGTGAATGCGAGGTAGTTGAGTCGAGCATCCTGAAGCAGTTCGTCGGCGAAATTCAGAAAATCCGCCGAAGGTTGAAAACCAGTCTGCCTGCCGCCCGCCTCATCACGATCAGAAATCCGCTCTGCCGCCGCTCCAGCTGAATCCGCCGCATCGGTTGATGCCGAAACAGACCTCGTGCCTGCCCGCTGCGGCGGTTCGTCCGAGGAAACTTTTCCTGCAAGTTCGCCCGTCGCCGGATTCGTCTGGGATCGAGTGAGCGCGTCGTCAGTGGTGGCGGCTGCCAGTGCACGCATCCGCTGACGCTCGTCACATCGCGCCTGAGAAATTACGCCAATCCGAAAGGGCTGAAGGTCTTCACTGCCCGAAGAAATTACCTGAATCCCGAAGTCGTCCGTGTGCCCCAGCCACATGGAAGCGGAAACTGCAAGCACCTGCCGACCACTCACCTCCAGCACCGCGGGTTCGCTGCTGGAACTGAAACAAACCGTCACATTTTCAGGAAGATCCGCGATCGCCCGCCAGGCCTCTGGCGGATCAGAGTCTCCGGGAAGTACGAAAACCCTGATCTGATGCTCTCGCAGTCGCTCAAACCCGCGAAGAATTGCAAGCCTCGCACGGAGACTCCGGTCCGCCTCTATGAACGCGTTGCCGGACAACAGCAGATGCTGCACCTTGTGGCGAATACAGGAGTCAATGACCTGATCGAAGGCACGCAGCGTCGCGTCCTCAAAGGCCGTTCGCTGGACCTCTGACAGCTGTTCTGAACTGATCACACTCACCGGAACATCCAGCCGCAAATTTGCAGCGTGAATGAACCGCTGCGGATGATACTTCATCCGAGACTCCTTCCAGAAAACCGACTCGACCGGGACGTTGTGGCCGTGGGCGGGTTTGAAGCATCCTGTGAATGACGTTTATGGTGTTCGGCATCGCCTGGGCAAACTGACGCTGTCTGGAAAGTTTAATAAAACGGAGACTCTGGGGAAAGTGTTCCTGCCTGGAAAACGCCGTCCACCAAAATCCGTCCTGAACTTTTTTCCAGGACACTGCTCACCCAAACGCTGCCATTCTCAGTAATTTCCCAATTCCATGCTGGTTTACAAGCAACACTTGCTTGTCTCCGTGCTCCTGCCATGTCAAATTAGGTGGCCCCTGCGGGTTTTGCGTGCTTTGTGTTGTCAACGGAAAAGAGGGGATCGGCGGAGTTCACAGGACGATTCTCTTCTCACGGATTCAGCCACCGCTCCGATCCCACCTCTTAGTTCTTCTGTTCGTGGTCTGGATGATTGACGGGAGTTAAGCGTGCTCGGTAAAAATTCGATCGATCGTCGCAGGAGTCCGTTTCAGATCTCTGCAATCGTCCTCATGTTTGCAGTCCCCGCGGCGTGTCTCTTCCCCGAATGGCTCAGGGCCGTCACCGACGAAGGCACCGCGACCCCTGACGAAACTTCACAGCAACTCCCCGCAATTCCGGATCAGGAACTGCTGGAATCGCTCAACTCCGAACTCGCTTCGCTGCTCAGCACGCTCTGGAATACGTCCGAATCCGATGCCGCACGGCTCGATGCTCTCCGCAAAGTTCGTCCACTGCTTGCAGCACTCCCCGCCGATCAGGCGAGGCCCTTCCGAAGTCGCCTGAATCGCTGGCTCAATCTGCTTGAAGCTGAATTCGCCGCCGCAGCCGTCACCGACCTGCAGCCGCAGAACACAGACCTCACTGCCGCCCTCAAAGCGTCAGGCGCGGCACTGCTTCAGAACGTGAAGCCGGAAGACCAGCAGTGGCTGCAACTGCTGCCCATCCAACCACTGCTCGAAACTCCTTCATCCAGCCCAGCCATCGAAGCCTTTCTTGACAGCATCCGCCAACGCTCCGAACAGCCCCCGGAACACCGCGCCTTTCTGCTCAGCCCAGCCGTGCAGCAAGTGAAAACAGACGCAGAAAAAGTTCATGCCGCAAGCAAAACCTGGCCAGACGATCAGGCCACCGCTGCCGCTCGTTCCGCCGCCCTGAAAACTCTTACCGCCGAAATCTTCAAAAACGAAATCCGCCCCTCCGCCGACATCTCTGAACGGATCCGGTCGCAGTGGCGATTCCTCAGAAGTCGTTTCCCAAAGACCGCCGACGTGCTCTGGCCCACCATCAGCCAGAATGTCATGAATCACAATATCCACATCAGCTTCTCTGAAGGATTGCTCGGCAGACTGATCTCTGACTACCGCACCGAAAGCGGCTGCGTCTCAGACATTATCCTCGGAGCACGCGTCACAGGCACTCAGACCACCAGCGTCAAAGTCACGGCCGATGTCACTCCCTCGGCCAATACCGCTGCCTTCCAGCTCAAACTCAGCGGCAATACCCGCTCCGAAACTGCCGCCCAAAAGGACCCTGCCACCGTTTACACCAGCGGCAATCACTATTTCTGGATCGATAAACCCTTCGAATTTGACGGCAACCGCGTAACACTCGGAAGCAGTCGCTTCAGCGTCGATACCAACAGCCAGACACGAGGCTTCCGCACAAAGTTCGATGGCGTTCCGCTCGTCGGTATGATCGTCCGCGGAGCGGCCAAACATCAAATTGCCAGCAGTAAACCCAAATCCGAAGCCATCACCGCACAGAAACTTCGTAATCAGGCACAACCCAAATTCGACAGCGAATCCTCCGCGCAATTCGATCGACTCAACGGTGACCTCCAGTCCACCCTCGATGCACTCCGCGCTAAAGATGCAGCCCCCGACATCATCAACGCCCGCTCCAGCAATACTCATGCCGCCATCAGCACACGCACCCTCGGCACCGCACGCGTCGGTGGATCAGCAGCACCCGAAATCCCACCGTCCCCGGAAACAGGTGTGCTCCAGATTCACGAATCCGCCGTTAACGCAACGCTCGATGCTCTCGCACTTCACGGCCGCGTCATCCCCGCCGACAAACTCAACGAAGAACTCGAAAAAGCCCTCTCCAACCTGCTCAATCGAGAAATCAAACTCCGCAAAAACTCGGACACTGCAGCTGCAACCACAACCCCAGCCACAGAGGCGGCTCCGCAATCCGAAACTGAACCCGCCGGCGACGAACCCGCCGGCGACGAACCACCGACCTCGTGGGTCTTCAACGGCCGTGACCCCATCCAGGTTCAGTTCCTCGCTGGTCGTGTCACGATCATTCTCCAGGCCGCCATCCGCCGCGAAGGTCAGCCGGACATCGCCCGACACTCCGTTCTGATTCCCCTCGCCATCACACTCCAGAACGACAAACTCGTCATCAACCCGGATCCAATCCGCATCATTCGCACCGCACGAACGTCAGTTGCCGTCGCCAATCAGATCCGCAACATCGTACAAAAGAGAGTAAAAGCGAGCGAAGCCAGCGCCGTAATCAACCTCCAGCCAAACGCCGACCAACCGCTCCCGCTCACCATCTCCGCTCTCGATATCGAGGACGGCTGGCTCACACTGCAGGTCAGATAATCATCAGGCCGCTCGCCGAATCGGCACTTGAGCCGCCTCAGGCAACTCACTCAGAACGCTGCCCACAATCCGCTGCAGATCCTCCGGATGCAGGTTCGGTGTGGACGGGAAACTCAGCGCCTGAGCGAACAGGCGGTCGGCCGTGCCGTTCACAATCGACTGACAGTTTGCGTGCGCCGGACTCAAATGCATCGGCTGCCAGAGTCTCCTCGTCTGAATCCGCTGCTGCTGCAACTGGTCACGCAGCTGAACCGACGTAATGCCGGCCTGAAAAGGATCAATCAGAACAGTTGCCAGCCAGCTCGTGGAATACGCGCCCGGAGCATCTGTGTGCCACGTCATTCCTGGCAGTGACAGGTGACTGCGATAATACTCCGAAATGCTCCGGCGACGCTCCACAAAGCCGTCCAGCTGTTCAAGCTGGGCAAGACCAATCGCAGCCAGCACATTCGTCATCCGATAGTTGAAACCCACTTCGTGATGGATGTATTCAACGGCGTCATCTTTCGCCTGAGTGGTCAGATAGCGGGCTCGATCCGCATCTTTGCGGCTGTTGGTGAGAATCATCCCGCCACCACCACACGTAATCGTCTTATTTCCGTTGAAGCTCACACAGGCGATATCTGTTGAATTCCCGATGCGACGATTCCGCCACGATGCCCCCAGGGACTCAGCAGCGTCCTCCACAAGCCGCAGGCCATACTCCTTCGCCAGCGCTTCGATGGCATCCAGATTCACCGGATGTCCCAATACGTGCACCGGCATGATGGCACTCACTCGCCGCCCTGTCGTGCAGTTAAACACCTCACCATTCACAACACGACACTGATTCCGCAGGAAATCGTGGACCAGCTGAGGGTCCATCTGCCACCAGTGTGGTTCACAGTCAATCATCACCGGATGCGCCCCGGCATATCGAATCGAGTTGGCAGTGGCGATGAACGTGAGCGTTGAAACCAGAACTTCATCGTCCGGGCGAACTCCGGCCACCAGCAGCGCCGTATGCAGCGCTGACGTTCCATTCACCGTCGCCACCGCGTACTTCACACCCACGTATTCAGCAACCCGCTGTTCAAAACGGTTGACAAACTCACCGACCGACGAAATCCAGCCGGAGTCAAGACATTCACGAACGTACTGCCATTCGTTGCCCTGCAAACAAGGTTCACTCAACGGCAGAAATCGATTGCTGGTGGTCTCAGACATTGTAGACATCCGCTCGGTAACTCCCGGCATTTTCACGAAACCAGTCAATTGTCTGCTGCAGCCCGGCTTCCAGGGTCACCGCAGGTTTCCAGCCCACCACTTCGGCCGCCAGCCGATTATCGGCCAGCAGTCGCTCAACTTCGCTGCCCGGCGGACGCAGCCGCTGGTCCTCACACTCAATCCGCACATCAGCGCCAATTAACGATGCAGTCAGCTGCGCCAGATCACCAACACTGATCTCGCGTCCGGAACCGATGTTCAAAGTTCGCCCAACCGCATCCGGATGAGCTGCGCAGGCCATAAAGCCAGCGGCCGTGTCAGATACGAAATTCAGGTCACGAGTCGGCGAAAGACTGCCAAGACGAACAGTTTTGCCGGCAAGGCACTGAGTGATGATCGTCGGCAGCACTGCCCTCGCAGACTGCCTCGGACCATACGTATTAAACGGCCGCACCGTCACCACCGGCAGCTCGAACGAACGGAAATAGGATTCGGCAAGCTTGTCCGCACCAATCTTGCTGGCAGAGTACGGTGACTGCCCCTGCAAAGGATGGGTTTCAGAAATCGGCACGAACTGTGCCGTTCCATAGACCTCGCTCGTCGATGTCTGAATGACTCGCCCCGTCCCCAGACGCCGCGCAGCTTCCAGCACATTCAGCGTGCCAACCACGTTGGTCTGAACGTATGAAAGCGGGGCAGAGTACGAATACGGAATGGCAATCAGCGCCGCGAGGTGAAAAACTACCTCCCGACCCTGCATCGCCGCATAAACGGAACCGCCGTCGGTGATGTCACCCGCAATAATTTCCATTTCGCCCTTCAACGGTGACTGGTCCAGCCAGCCGCGACGACCGGCCGAGTTGTAGTGCACCATCGCGCGCACCTGCGCTCCAGCACTCACCAGCGCCTCCGTGAGATGGCTGCCGATGAATCCACCCGCACCCGTTACCAGCACCTTCCTGCCTGACCACGTCATGCTGCCCACCTGACTCGATTTACGTCTTCCTGAGCCTTCTGGAAATCGTCAAGCCTGCCGATGTCCAGCCAGTATTCCATAACTGGAAAGCCCACAACTGTTTCTCCCTGCTGCAACAGACGGTTAATCAGGTCCGTCATGTCATATCGACCAGATTCCGGTATGTACCGCAACACGGACGGTTCCAGCAGATAGATGCCGGCGTTGACCAGAAATGTGATCCGCGGCTTCTCGCGAAGCTCACTCACCACGCCATCCTTCGCCTCCACCACTCCGTACGGAACCTGCATCTCATATTGCCGCAACGCCACCGTCAGCTTCGCATCGTGCTCCCGGTGGTACTTCAGCAGCGATCGATAGTCGATGTTCGTGAGTATGTCCCCGTTCATCACCAGCAGCGGCTCCTCCACTTCACTGATCAGCCGCAATGCTCCCGCTGTCCCCAGTGGCTGATCCTCAGAGACATAATTCAACTCCACACCAAACTTCTGCCCACCGCCAAAATGCTGAATGATTTTCTCCGGCATGTAATGAGTGGTGACGTTGATCCGAGACACTCCCGCCCGCTGCAATCCCTCAATCGTGCGTTCCATGAGCGGTCGCCCACCCACCGGCAGCATCGGCTTCGGCGTATCATCAGTCAGCGGTCGCAGCCGCGTCCCAAATCCACCCGCCATAATCACCGCCTGCAATCGCAGCTTGTCGTCCTGAACATGCTCCGCACAGGAAAGCTCCGACACCGTCCCGTCCGCACTCAGCAGCGGCAAATGCCGCACTCCGCACCGCACCATCAACGCCAACTGCTCGTCCCGCGGAGTATTCACCGGAGCAGTGATGGAGCGGACCGCGGTTATATCCAGCGCCGCGTCCAGCCGCGTCGTCACCGCGTGGCCCGCCAAAATTGCCCGACGCAGATCGCCGTCCGTAATCGTGCGAATGAAATGGCCGTCCGAACGCACCAGCAACGCAATCCCACGACCTCCAGCGTCAATCGACGCCATCGCGTCCTGAACCGTCGCTGTCGGCTGAATCAGTATTCGCTCAAGTTCAAAGCGGGTGTCCATCCCCGTCATTGGCCCGATCTCCGTATCGCTTTCGCAGGCACGCCCGCGACGACCGCATCCGGCGGCACATCCCTGATGACCACAGCACCCGCCCCAACGATCGAACGAGCGCCGATTCGCAGATTCTCGCAGATTATCGCGCCGGCTCCAATATGGACTTGATCCCCAACCTCTACGCCACCCGCAAGACACGCCCGCGGAGCTACGTGCACGTCCGCTCCAAGCCGACAGTCGTGCTCCACAACCGACGCCGTATTCAAAATACAGTTCTCGCCGATCGACACACAGGCATTCACAATGGCACCCGCCAGAAATTGACTCCCCTCACCAAACCGCGCAGATTCCGCAAGTACACTCGCAGGATGCCGCAGTACATGGCCGCTCAGCCCCGCCCTGCGAGCCGCCACAAACAACTTCCTCCGCAACCCAAACGATCGCAATCCCCCAATCGCCACCAGAAACTCCGAAAATCCCTCGCCCCGCAGAGCCGGCAGCAACTCGTCACCACCTCGGATCGGTATTCCCAGCACACTGCCGCCGTGCTGCGTCTCGTCCGCATCCAGAATCACGCACTCAGCCGCCTGACCCAGACGCTGCAACGCGTCCACGACAACTCGACCATGCCCGCCAGCCCCAATCACCACCAGCCGCGTCATGGAAAATCTCCATCCAGGGCCCCCGTCCGCAGGTCGTGGAACGACTTGATCAGCAATCGCTCACTCAAATCGACCGTTTTCAGCACCCGCACAATTCGGTCGGCAGCGTACCCGTCTCCGTACAGATTCTGAATGTCGCGACAGCGGGCACGGAATTCGCCCGATAACGCCTCTTCCAGTGCCACCCGAATCTCAGCCACCGAATCTCCGCAGTCAATCACGTTTCCCGACCGCGGGCGACCAAGCTGACGCAGTCCGATATTGACGACCGGCAACCGAAACGATGCCGCCTCAATGATGCCGCTCGACGAGTTGCCAACCATCGCGGCCGCGCACTGCATCAGACTGAAGTAGCCCAGCGTCCCCAAATTACTCACCAGCCGCACGTTTGCATTGGCCGCTGCGAATCGTTCAAGCCGCTCAAGGATGTCGCTGTGCCGCGTGTCCGCATTCGGCCTCGTGATAATCACCGGTCGGTTTTGTGTACTGATCGCTTCCAGTAATGCATCGGCCTGCTGAGCTGCCAACTCAGACTGCAGAGTGACAGGATGCTGCGTCACCAGCAGTGGGGGTACGTCCAGAGAAATATGCAGCCGCGCCGCCAGTTCGTCAGTACTCAGCAGTTTCAGCCGCCGGAGCTGATCCAGCCCCGGTGCCCCGGACACCGTCACACGCCACGGCTCCTCGCCCAGCTGCACAATCCGCCTCGCATGACATACCGTGGAAGCAAAATGCAGATGCGAATACTTAGTGATCGCGTGCCGCAAAGCGTCATCAATGGCCCCCGCAGTGACTTCCCCGCCGTGGACATGAGCGATCGGAATCCGAAACGGCACAGCCGCCAGTGCAGCAGCATGCATCTCAAAACGATCCCCCAGCACCAGCAGCAGATCCGGCCGAACGCGGTCGTAAACCTGAGCGAACCCGATGGTGCCAAGACCCATCGATGCACTGATGGCCCCAGCCGAATCGGACGCAAGCAACATCTGCACCCGGTCATCAATTCGGTATCCATCATCCACAATCAACCCGTCCGTGCGCCCATGACTGGCAACCAGATGCGCTCCCGAAGCGATCAGGTGCAGTCGCAGATCAGATTGACTCCGAATCGCATCAAGGATCGGCAGATACAGGCCCCAGTCAGAGCGGCCAACAGTGACAACACTGATGGTTCTCACGACACATCCTCCAGCCGCAGCAGGTCCCCCGCAGCAACACTCACCCGAAGCGTTCGTGAAATCAGATACGGTTTCATGGCAGGAGGTAATCCCGTGCCAGGGCGGCGGATCGCGATGAGCTCTTCAGTGAGGCACGTCCCGGCCGGAATATCGGCCGCAGCTACCAGACTCTTGCGGGCCGCTTTCGCTGTATCCAGCTCGCTCTGGCAAGGTGCTTTGCGGCCGGCGCCAAGCGCAAGCTCAACGGTTCTGACGCCGGTAATCAGCCGCTGGAGCTCCTCCGGTTCCGCCGACGCCCGATGATCAGGGCCCGGCAGTGTTTTGTCGAGAGTAAAGTGCTTCTCGAGGACGCAGGCACCAAGGGCCACTGACGCCAGCCCCACTTCAATGCCCAGAGTGTGATCGGAATAGCCCACCGCCAGGCCAAATGCCGCACGCATACTCAGCATCGCTCGCAGATTCACATCCGCTGCCGCAGCCGGGTAGTTGCTGACACAGTGCAGCAGCACCATGCCAGGGCTGCCGACCGCTTCCACCGCGTTCACTGCCGCCTCAACGTCCCCAAGAGTACTCATGCCCGTCGAAATCACCATCGGCCTGCCAAATGCCGCGATGTGACGCAACAGCGGCAGATTTGTGAGTTCTCCTGATGGCACTTTGAAGAGCTCCATTCCCAGACCATGCAGCAGCGTGGCACTGTCTTCGTCGAAAGGCGTCGACATGAACTGAATGCCGCTGGCACGGCAATGATCAACGATGCGTTCATGGTCCGCATCCGACAGTTCCAGCTCCTTCAACATCTCGAACTGAGACTTCACCACGCCAAGATTTTCCGTCTGGTAGCGCGCTGTGGGTGCAGACCTGGTCACAAGCCGCTCCGCGCGGAACGTCTGAAACTTCACGGCGTCCGCGCCCGCGGCTTTCGCAACGTCGATTGACTTCAGCGCCAGATCCAGCCGACCATTGTGATTCACGCCCACTTCGGCAATCACAAAACACGGCGATCCCGGTCCAATGCGGCGGTCACCAGCCATCACGGCCTGCACTGCGTTATCCATCACGCTGTCCTTATGCGAGAGCTGATTCGTCGCCCGACTCTGCTTCAGGCAGCCTTCCGAATTCCCGCCGCTGACGCTGCGATCGACAACCGACGCTGCATCAGAAATTCGGCGATGTCCCAGTCCAGCGGCGTGTCAATGTCAGCCGCTCGTTCGCGCGGAATCATCACTGCCCGAACTCGCCCCTGAAATATCGAATCCTGCTGCATCACCGAATCCCGCCGCGCTGCATAGGCGACTGCTGTGAGTTCATAGACGTCAGGGGCATCCTGCCGACGAACAACAGCGCCAGGCGGCTGAGCTGCAATGCGAACGGCACCGGCAGAATCCACCGTGACCATGTTAAACCACGGATTCGCAGCCGCCTCAGTGGCCGTCACCACGATGTCCGCGTCTGTGCTCAAGAGCAGTTCAATACAGCGGTCAATGTCTTCCGAATCTCTCAGCGGACACGTCGCTGGAACACTCACCAATACATCGTATCGGGTCTTCTCCAGCTCTTCCATCGTGCCGATCGCATGTCGCCATGACAACCGCTCAGCAGCCGTGTCGGTCGCCAGCTCTGCAGGTCGGCGAAATGGTGTCTCAGCTCCCCAGACGCGAGCCGCCTCGGCAATCGACTCAGAATCAGTCGATACCACATGCCGGGAAATGTGGCGACTGCCAAGAGCAGACTGAATTGCCCAGCCAATCAAAGGTCGCCCACAAAATGAGCGAATATTCTTGCCCGGAACACCCTTCGACCCACCCCGGGCGAATGTGCAACTGAGTATTTGAGTCACGGCGATTCCTTGTGAACGTCCCTGTTCCGGAAGTCTTTCACGCCTTTATATATATTGATGGGCAGGCGCGGTCAAGCGATGCCGCCCAACCGCTGGTTCCAGCCGCAATCCCAGCCGCAATACCAGCCGCATGGCGGCAGCCTGCGGGCAAACGGCCCTGACAACGCCCCACCAACACCCTTGCCAGCGCGCGCACCTCTGGTGCGAAACGCAGCCGGGGGCTGCCGCCCAACCGCTCAGTCGCGTGGCGGCAGCCCAGTGGCGTTGAAGTACTCTGGACTCCTGTGAACAGACGAGTGAAGACGTGGGAGGGCAACGCCTCTTGCCAGAAACTCAAGGCCATCGAGCCCGCTTCCCCGGCAACGCACTGGCTGACGATCAGGATTCGGCAAGTTTCACCGGTTGGCTGCCGTGAGCGTTTCCAGACAACTGAAAACTGCATCGATTGCAACGATTCTGACAATTCTGCAGCTCGCGATCGTCGATAGACCAGAAAGATAAATCAGCCTCTCTGGGCTTCCAGGGGGGCTGTCACGAAACTCCTCTGCCGGCAGGCACCGCTGTTTGAAGGCGAAACACGTGAAGACATCCATGCCACGATTGGGAATCTGCCTGGGCCTTGCTGCCGTTTTCGCTTCCAGCACGCTGCTGACGGGTTGTCAGACCACCATCGGAGGCCAGACATTGCCCTCTCCCGATTACCTGAAGGATGATGTGCAATACCATCCTGCCGGTCCGGAATTCAAGCTGTCAAAGAAAGTTGAAGCGGCGAACAAGCAGGCTGCCGCCCGCCAGGGATTGCCTCCCGGTCCGTGAGACGTCTTTCGTCAACACCCCGTCAGCTCCAGCAGTCACAGGATTGCGCCCGTCGGATCGCGGCGCGGTTCCTGAGCAGACCTGCGGGCAGTGTTCTGGTGGACAGTTGGCGGCGTAACTGTCAGGGGCGTGGCAGGAGCAGTCGGGATGAGCGGAGCGGTGAATGTGCTGGCGATGGTTCGGGATGGTCAGCGATACGTCTTTCTGTATGACGACGTCAGTATTGAAGCACTGAGAGAGAAGCTGGCGGAATTCGCTGAAGACCCTGAACTGGATTTCACATGGCACGATGCTGCGACGCTGGCTCGCCGCGTCCGGCAACTCAGCGGTGAGTCTGAACTGCTCGCAGAGGAAGACACCGGACAGTACTCCTGACAGGACGCCCGACCATGCAGGTCGCCGTGCAGCAGTTTCTGAACTCATTGAAGGTGGAGCGGAACGCATCGCCGCTCACGCTTAAGTCCTACCTCGATGATCTGTCGCACCTGCAGGAGTTTTTGCTGGAGCGAACAGGTGGAGTGCCGGAGCCGTCCAGAGTGGATGTTGGCGTTCTTCGGCAGTACGTGGCGTGGTTGCACGAATGTGGTTACGCCCGCACCACGACTGCTCGTCGGCTCGCATGTCTGCGTTCCTTTTTCCGCTACTGCTGTCGCGAGGGCATTTGTGACAGCAACCCGGCAAAACCACTGCGGACGCCCAGAACCGGCCGCAAGCTGCCCCACTTTCTCACCACTGAACAGGTCGGACTGCTGCTGACAACTCCACCGGCCAGCACGCCGCCGGGACTGCGGGACAGAGCGATTCTGGAGACGACGTATTCTGCCGGACTTCGTGTATCGGAGCTCGTCGCTTTGAACCTTTCTGACTGGGATCGCAGTGCTGGTATTCTGCGAGTTATGGGTAAAGGTAAGCGCGAGCGAATAGCTCCAGTGGGAAGCTATGCGACGCGGGCACTGGACCAGTGGCTGGAGGTTCGGCAGCCGGATCCCCGTGCCCCCGAAAAGCAGCGTTCGGCCATCTTTCTGAATCGATTTGGAAGGCGACTGACGACACGCAGCATTGGACGCATGCTGGAGACACACATCGCAACCGCTGGACTTTCGCAGCAAACTTCCCCGCACACACTGCGGCATTCTTTTGCCACACATCTGCTGGACGGGGGAGCTGACCTGAGAAGCGTGCAGGAGCTGCTGGGGCACAAAAGTCTGACAACCACCCAGATCTACACCCACGTCAGCACTCGCAGACTTCGTGAAACCTATGAAATGGCCCATCCTCACGCCGCCCGCAACCGAGGTGGCTGAGCTGTTTGGCGGGGCAACTTTTCAAGCTCCTGAAAAAACAGAGGAAATCAAGGTTTTGCTGGCGGAATTTCTGCTATTCTACTTCGAGCGGCAATGGGTTGTGCCGCATCGCTGAACTTCTGGACGACACGGATGTCTGCTCACAGCCACCTCTCTCTGCACTCCCCAGCGCCCCCCGTGCACCACGGATCGCTGCTGCAATTTTCTGAAAACCCAATTGCCTGCATGCGTCTGCTGCACCAGCGCTATGGTGATATTGCCGTGCTGCAGGATGGCGGACAGCAGCTGGTATTTGTGTTTTCCCCGGAACTGAACCGCCAGGTGCTGGCGGACGGCAATGTGTTCCATTCCCGTTTTTTTGCGGTCAGAGGCAGTCGCAATTCCGCACAGCGTCGCGTCACCTCGGGACTCCTCAGCCAGAACGGCAGTGAACATCGCGACACGCGCAGAGCCCTCAAAGACGTGTTCGCCCGCAAAGCATTGCCAGGGTACCACGATATCATCTGCCGCCTGACCAGTGAACTGCTGGCAGGCTGGCAGACAGATGCAGCCTGCGATCTGAATTCTGAGATGGTCCAGTTCATGCTGCGGATGACAAGTGCACTCCTGTTCGGAATGGATGACCCCGCCTTTGCTGAACGACTGGGACGCCTGATTGATCGCTGGACACACCGCAATCACGAGATCGGTATGGGAGCCCTCGTGTCGGCGCCGCAGTTTTCGCAGGGCTATGACGGATTGCTGCAGCAGGCAGAAGAGTTGGAACAGTCGATTCGTGAAATGTTTGCCCGTCACCGCAGCGGCTCGCCTGGTGGCATGAATATCCTCAGCCTGCTGATGGATAACGTGGCCGCTGAACAGCAGCTGTCTGATGATCAGCTCGTCGGACATGCCACTCTGATGTTCGCCGCTGCACACCTCACCACCGCTCACACGTTCAGCTGGACTTTGTTTCTGCTTGCCCAGCACCCGCATGTGCTGCAGCGGCTGCAGCAGGAACTGGCCGAGCAGATATCCGGGGACGTTCCACAGCTGGATGAGCTGGAACGTCTGCCGTATCTGGATGCTGTAATTCGGGAAAGCATGCGAGTGCTTCCAGCGTCATCGTATTCCCAGCGAATCACGGCTGAACCGGTGGTGCTGGGAGGTCTGCCGCTGAACGCCGGAAACGTGGTGATCTTCAGTCAATATATGACTCATCATCGGGCTGATCTGTTTGAACGTCCCGATGAATTCCTGCCGGAGCGCTGGGCTTCCATCAATCCATCACCGTACGCGTATCTGCCGTTTGGTGCCGGCCCCCGAATGTGCATCGGCGCCACTCTGGCAATGGTGGAAATTCGTACGGCTCTCACCATGATGCTGAAACGATTCGCCTTCCAGATTGAACCCCAAAGCATCATCAACGGAAACGTGATTTCCACGATGCTGGGGCCCACCAGCAGTATTGCGGCACGGCTGATTCCGGGAGGCTGCCTGCCGACAGCCGTCCCGGTCAGCGGCTCGATTCATGAACTGCTGCTGCTGCCGCCCGAAGCCCGGCCCGAAGTGCAGCGTCGAGCGGCCTGAACAGCACTGCCTACCATGGCAGTTCGCGAATGTACAGATTGCGGAAGTAAAGCGCACTGCCGTGGTGCTGCAGTTCGATTTGATCCGCACGAACCAGCGGTTCAAGCCCGGACTGGTCCCAGTAGTTCTCCAGCTTGACGCGATCGACGATGAGCTTGTCATTGAGCCAGATCGTGACGCGGTCACCCACCATGCGAATCAGGAACGTGTTCCATTCACCCGGCCGCCGGTCCGCAAGTGATGTCGGAGCATTTCGCCAGCGACGATTGTTCCAAAGCCCTCCGGAACCAAGGTTACGACCATTGCCGTATTGCGCGACCCATTCTTCCGGTGTCGCCGGATTCGCCGCCCCGGCCTTGACTCGTGGATCCCATGGATCCCAGATCTGTACCTGTGGAGTGCCGCGAAGGTAAATGCCGGAATCAGCTCCCGGCGGTATCTTCCAGTCGATGTAGAATTCAAAGTCACCATAGTCGGTGCTGGTGCACAAACTCTGGCCTTTGCCGTCGTAGGTCAGAACACCGTCCACAACGCTCCAGTGATCACGCATGACCGCGTCGGCCTTCGACTGGGCTTCCGTCAACGCGTCTCCTGCCAGTTCCCGACGCTTGTTCGCGTTCTCGTGAGCAAGTCCCTTCCAGCCGCTCAGGTCCAGACCGTTGAACAACGCCTGAAATCCGGCCGGGGGAGCGTTGACCATGTCACTTGCCGGACGTGTTGGCGAGGGTGCATAGTCAGCCAGTCTCAGATTGCGAAACTCGACTCGGTCGCTGTGTCCCGCAAGCACCAGATGACCGCTGCGATTCTTTTTGCCCGGATGTGCGGATCCGTCCACGGGCACAGTATCGTCAAGAAACGTGTCCACAATCACAGCACCGTTGAGCAGCACCATGATGTGGTCGTCGATCGCCACGATCGTCTGCCGATTCCATTCACCAACAGGTTTGAGGTAACCCGTACGCGCTGGCACGATGCCGTAGACGGAACCGTGCATCTGCCATGGCTTGAGCCATGTCAGTCGCTGCTTTTTGCCGTCCGACAGCACGGCTTCGCCGTTGTACAGACCACCGTCATGATCAAGAATCTGGATCTCCATCCCGTCCCGGGAAGGGTGCCCGTTGAGCGGCACTCGGATACCGATGCCGTTATTGCCACTGTCTTCCAGACGAAACTCAAACTCAAACGCAAAATCGCTGTAGGTTTTTTCGGAATACAGGTTCTTACCGCCCTTGCGACAGACGAGCACTCCACTTTCGGCAGCATAGCCGGCGGTATCACCGACCCAGCCAGCCAGGTCCTGGCCGTTGAACAGGTCTGTCCATGCAGCTTTTTCAAGAATGGCCGTCGCATGGGCTGCGGCCGTTACATTCGGATCTTCCGCAGGCTTCGAGTCCTGCGCGAACACCGTGCTGAATGTCAGGCACAGGCCAAAGGCCAGCAGCCATGGGCGCGAAACAAATGACACCAAATTGCTCATGCAAAGGTACTCCAGCAGGAATCAGAAGGATGGGCGTGCTTTTCAGGCTGCTTTCACGTTTCCGGCAACCGTCCGGGGAAGTTGTCGAGAGACGAAAGCGGCGTAGTCCTGTGGAGTATCGATTCCGGCAGCCGAATGTTCCACCACAGCGACCCCGATTTCAGCTCCGGCGTGGAGTGCGCGCAGCTGTTCCAGCTTTTCAAGTTGCTCAAGCGGCGCTGGAGGAAGTGAGGTGAGTTTCAGCAGGAAGTCACGGCGATAGGCGTAAAGTCCGATATGCAGCAGCCAGGGTGGGCTGGCCGAGCCGGTAAAAAAATCTTCAACGGGAACATCGCGGCTGAATGGGATTGGGCTGCGGCTGAAATAGAGTGCCCGACCGGCATCATCCAGAACGACTTTGACGCAATTGGGGTCCCTGACCATTTCAGCCGACCGCATGGGAGCGGCGACGGTGGCCATCTGGCAGCCGGGAGCCCTCAGCCTGCGGACAATCTGCGTGACGATGGCCGGGTCGAGCTCGGGTTCGTCGCCCTGGAGATTCACGATTGCCTCAGCATCGTGAAAACAGCGGCGGGCAACTTCGGCGATCCGATCTGTGCCACTGTTGTGGCTGCCGGTCAGTTCCGCGCGGCCACCAAACTTCAGCACAACATCCGCGATTTCTTCACTGTCGGTGGCGATGACCACATCGTGGAACTCAGGACAGCGGCAGGCGGTCTCCCAGGCGTACTGGAGCAGTGGTTTGCCGGTGGCACTCAACAGCAGTTTGCGCGGAAGACGCGTGGACTGCAGGCGAGCGGGTATAATGCAGACGGTTTTCATGGCAGCATCCATGCTGGCGGGAGCGACAGGGGGATTGAAACAAGTTTTGATGCGGGAAGTTTAGCCCGAATTGAGCTTTCCTGTCAAAATCAGAAGGGGGTGTAAGCGGTTTGGAAAGTGGTTTTTGCTGACGGAGCGACTCTGCGGATTTTCTTTTCAGCGGGTGAGCTCAGCCGGGATCAGCACGGTGCCCGCCTGATTGCTCAACTGAGAACGCTCCGTCCGCAACTTGAAGTGGAGAGTTCTGGCGGTCCCAACGTGCGAGGCGGCGGGCTGTTAATTGCCGTTCGAACTGACAGATCCGGCGGTCATGGGGTTTCTGCGAGTACTGCGGATCACCCGCCGATTCCACGGTTTGGTCGTGTCCTGCGGAAGCTGGAAGAACAATCTTCTGCCTGACTAATCCTCACCAGCAGCGTCGGGCTGGTCACCGGATTTCGTCTCTGCACTGTTGGTGATTCGCTGGAGATCGTAGATCACGAGCGGTTCAGCGGCGAAGTCGGCCGCTGGGTACTTTTTGCGAGCGATCGTTACGGCTTCGCCGCGCGCGGTGTCGTCAATTCGGTACTTTTCGTGTTCGGCTTTGTGGAAAGCCGCCAGCTCCTGATTGTCGAGTTGTGCGTAGAGCTGACTGAGGTTGTAGTGGGCATCGACATTTTCTGAGTCGACAGCGAGGGTTTTCTGAAAGACGTCTGCCGCTTCGTTCAGGCGCTGGCGACGTTTTTCTGTGGCCGTCGGATCGCTTCCGCGAATCTGCAGTGCGCGGTCGAAGATGGTGAGCCCGAGAAGGTTGATCACCACATAATCCTTACTGAAGTCAAAGCCGCGTTTGGCCGTGTCTTCTGTACGGAATTCAAGTACCTGCCGGAAGTTTTCCTCGGCTTCTGCAAGTCGTCCCTGCTGGCGGTTGATCACACCGCTGAGCCAGCGGACCGTCCAGGGCCATGCCGGAGGCTCCGTGCGTGCAGCGGCACGCTGGAGCGCGGCGGCGGCTTCATCAAGTTGTCCTGGGCCTGCTTCCTCGACCAGAGTTCGAGCAAGATTGAGCGGGCCATCGAAACGGCCCAGTTCTTCAACTTTGCGGAAGGCTTCCGCAGCCTGGCGAAGTTCGGCTTTGCCCTTCAGCAGCATGCCGATGCCGTAGTCGTTCCACCGCTGCCATTCGGGAATCTCGCGAGCTGGATTTTTGATGTCAGCATTCGCGGCGCCGGCAACAGGAAAGGTCAGCTGATCTTCCGCAAGTACCAGAATCGGCAGCTGATTGTGGTAAGGAGCGTCCGGGTTGTGCCCACGAACGGGACGTCCCAGATCCTTTGTTTTTCGATCCACAAAGTTCATGTAGGTGGCGTCGAACTTGCGGTACAGCAGCCGGACTTTGGCAGTGATCGGGGCAGTGGTCTGTTCGGGCACCTGGAAACGGTAATGCACGGTCTGGCCAGCACCCGGAGGGATCTGGTGCTGGTAGAGTGGTATGAAGATGTCCTGGGCATTGCGGCGATCAATTCGATTGCCGTGTCGGTCAAGCATAAAGTTATTCACGAAATGCGACCACTCATCCACGCTGCCGTCGGGCTTCACCAGTCCGCTGGCCCCCAGTTGAGAATTGCCGCTGGTGAGCGTGACTTCGAGCCAGACTTCGTTGGAGTCTGTGGTGCCCTGAGTGAAGTGATGTCCCAATTTCAGAGTGCGTATGACGGTTTCAAGAAGGTAGGCCTGGCCCGGCTGCAGTTCGGGAACCTGCGGTCTGAGCGGCGCCGTGAGCTGCCCATCAAGGGTTCCTCCGCTGCGAATACCAAACAGATCCACTCGGAGCGTTCCCTGGAGCATCTTCCTGTGGCGTTCAATCTGATCCTCGCTGTCAGTCATCCAGTTGATGGCTGCGTTGGCAGCAGGAAAGAAGTGGTTGTGTGTTTTCAGTTTTCCGGAATCATCGAGTATCTTTGCGCCAAAGTCGGTGGATTCCTGCGTCGGCATGTGACAGCCGTTGCAGTCGGTCTGGGCTTTGTCGGGATAGTAAAAGCTGCGGGCACCATGGCCGGAAACTCCGCTGAGCAGCCAGCTGTCGTAGTGATTCTGTCCGCGGAGCCACTCCTTATAGTGATTCAGTGCAAACGGCAGATGCACCTTGTGACAGGCTCCACAGAATTCAGCTGTTTTGTGCAGAGGCTTCAGGAATGTGCTTTTGTGGAAGGCAGGTTTGGCTTTGACAAGCTGATTATTGACCCACTGCAGTACCGGGTTCTCGCTGGTGGCGAACGGGTAGTGAATGGGTTCCTCAATCGTGTAATCCGCGTTGCCGCGATTGCTGTTGACGTGCGTGATGGAGTGGCAGACGGTGCAGGTGATTCCAGCCTGAGACGTGGGGTGCTTGAGCATATCAAATTTTGGATCATCGAAGGCGCCGCTGAAGAACGGGACCGGGTCATGACAGCCAGCGCAGAATCGTGAGCCCTGAACTGAGCCGTCGCGTTTCAAACTCACCTCACGCGTCTCGGCAACGCTCGCCAGATAGGCGGGGTTGTTGAACGAACTGAAGCGATGAGCACTGTGAGCCCAGTCGTCGTGGGCGTCCTGATGGCACTTCATGCAGTAGTCGTTCATGTCGAGCGTTTTGGCGTCGATGAAGTTCCCGGTTGACGTGCGAGCCAGCGACGGAAAGAAGTACTGGACTCCGGACTTCGGACCGACAACATTCCATTTCCGCGGGTCCGTTGATTGCCACCCAACCATGCCAAGTGCCGCCGCCGCCGCAAGGCCACCCCAGACAAGCCCTGTCTTCCAGCGAATGCGTGGCCCGACAAGCCGATGCATCCAGTAGAGCCAGCCGCCAATCAGAGGACCGCCAACGTGCGCCCAGTAGACGGCCGATCGCAGCATCGGATGCCGCAGGTCCACAAAATTTCTCAACAGAAGAAAACCGGAACCAAGGACCACGAGGCAGACACACATGAGTGCGTAGCCGATCATCACTGTGCGACGAATCTTTCGGTCTTTGGTGTTTCGCCAGTGAACAAACCCGAAAATCAGGAACGGGACAAGGACTGCCAGCCCAAGCACCACGTGCAGCAGGAACATCCAGTTGTAAAAGTAGTCCTGATAGGTTTTGGCGTTCCACCAGCCCAGAAAGGTGACGCCCGCCAGATACAGGCTGTTGGCACCGATAATCGCCAGCAAACCCAGGACCAAATGAAAAACGATCCGTAGTTTCGGACCGATGGCACGACGAACCAGAGGCTTCGAACTGTTGGACATCGCTCTTGTCTCCCCCTCACTCAACTGCAAACACCAGACCTGGACTATGTGTCGAAACTGCACCCCAAATGAACCGTCAATACAGACGTGCAAAGGGGTCAGCAGTCGGGAGGAGTATCAAGAGGTGCCAGGTCTGCCATTGAAAGGAGCGGTCGCAGTTGCGGTGGTGCATAGCCGGGTGTCGGTGCAGCCGAGAGTGCCGCCGTCGCGGAGAACGCATAATCGTCCCAGCCACGCGAATTTGAGGGTACACTGGCAGGGGGCAGCAGCGGCGGAACAGAAGAGCGACCGCAGTGGGGCCCGGAACAGGGCTTCAGCGGCAGGCTGCCTGAAAACTCCCAGCTGACGCCGCCATGGTCAGGGAACGTGAAATCAGCCCTCACCACTGCCCGGGTCGTCTGCTTTGGCGGCCCCAGGCGACTGTGAAGGTAATCGCCGCAGGACCCAAAAGCCGCCGGCGCACCACACAAACCCGACCAGCTGATGCAGGCAAGTGCGAGGAATGGCAGCAGTTGAAGTCGGCAGCGGGAATTCATGGGAGATGCCGGAGGGAATCGTCGGGACAGCAGCACCCGGATCTTACGTACAACAGCTGAAAAAGCACGAGCGAAATTCGGGGAGAATCGCAAACAACTGCTCGCGGGAATGGGCAGGGGTCGTGAAAACGTTCAGTCGGGGATGAGCAGGTCCGAATCCCGCAAAAACCGCACGTCGCTCAGACTGGAATCCGACAGCGGCTTGCCCGATGGAGCCGCCTCGTCTCCGGGTACGGTCGGCATCCACTGAGTGGCGTTGTCCGGACTGTGTGCTGCGGGATTGTCTGCTCCCATGTGAACACGGTACGCGATGCTGGCAAACGACAGCAGGTCCCCTGGCAGAAGTGCTCCGCGAACAACTCGCTGGCCATTCACGCGGGTTCCATTGGTACTTCCGAGGTCTCGAACGTAAACCAGCCCGTCTGTTTTGACCAGCATGCAGTGCTGTTTAGAGATGCTGCTGTGATCGATCACGAGTTCGCAAAGTCGAGTGCTGCGGCCGACCACCGTGATCGAGGACGTCAGGGTGATGGCAGGACCACCGTTGCGCGGAATGAGTTGTGCCAGCATCCTGAAAACTCCGGAAGAAAATCCTGGTCGCCCGGCGCGCTCCGCAGAAGACGACCCTTGGGGTACTTTATCTGAAAAAAAGTGAGAAATCTGAGGAATTCGGGGAATTGAATCGCATTTCCTGTGACTCAGCAAGCTGAAGTCAACTCAACCGGAAGCCCTGAATTGGCTACATGCAGAAAATTCGAATGGAAACTCCGTGAATTTGCCTGTAACCCGAACGGATTGTAAGCCGTGCCACTCATGCGGTTTCCTTGCGGTTGTCGGGGGTTTGGTGATGCTGGAAAAGAATCAGAGTCTCGTTCCACACTGGGCACGCAGGACACTGCTTGCTGCTGCCGTGTACAATCTGGCCTGGGGAACCTTTGTGATCCTGTTCCCCGTCCTGCCGTTCACGTGGCTCGGTATCGCTGCCCCGAACTACCCCGGACTCTGGCAGTGCATCGGGATGATCGTGGGAGTTTACGGGATTGGATACGGTATCGCCGCAGGAAACCCGGTGCGGCACTGGCCCATTGTCCTCGTGGGACTGCTCGGCAAAATCTTCGGGCCGATAGGTTTCCTGAATGCGGCAATGAACGGGGAATTCCCATGGTCTGCCGGCTGGACAATTCTGACAAATGACCTCATCTGGTGGGGCCCATTCGCTGCCATACTGGTTCACGCGTGGAGACAGGATCCGGATTCTTTCCCGGGTTTTCTGCAGCGCAGTCGAACGGCATCCCGGGATGCGGGGCGCGACACGCGGGACTATGCAATTCGTGTGTCGCTGTCGATTCCAGCCGACAGGAATTGATTGGCTGTCGGTGCGGCTGCCGCCTGTCGGGCAGAGGCCGTGTCCAGAACCCTGCGGTTCGCAAACTGCTGGACTGGCTATTGCTGGAAAGTCCGTCAGTTTGCGGTGCGAGGAGCCTGCAGTTTCTGGGCAGCCTGATGATGCTGTGCGGCAGCCTGATCCCGGAGAGACTCCAGAATTGCCGCCAAAGCTGCATGTGCTCCAGGGTTCCGCGGGTCAATTTCCAGAGACGCGCGCAGTGAGCGAATGGCATTCTCCGTTTGATTGAGATTCTGTTCTGTCATGCCGCGATAGAACCAGTGACGTGCCTCGCGGCGGGCAATGGTGAGTTCCTTAAAGTCGTTGAGTGCCGATTCGTAGCGGCCCGCATTAAAGGTGAGTTCCCCGCGAATTTTTAAAGCAGCTACTCGTTCTTCGCTGGGAGCGGAATCAAGCTGCAGGGCTATGCCGGACCAGTCGAGTGCTTTTTCGGTCCAGCCGATTTCAGCTGCGATGCGTGCCAGTCCAGCGGCGACCGCCGCGTCCTGTGCTCCGCCGTCCCAGGCCGCCAGCAAGGCATCACGAGCCTGTCGCAGGCCGTCGGGAATGTCGGACTTCAGGGACAACTGAAGCAGGGCGAGGCCGCGACTTCGCTGCTGGTCAGCTTCAGGAATCCCATCGACGGGTGTAGTGAGTTCCAGGAGTGTAACAGTGGGGGCATCGCGGGGTGAAGACCTCGCGACCGGCGAGTCACCTACGTCCGCAGATTGTGCAGGCTGCGACAATTCCGCGTGGACACCGATCCGATGATGTGTGAATGCCACGTGCGGCAGTTCCGTGGGTGATTTGGGCATGTGGCAGTCGGTGCAGCGGTCAGCCTTTGCGTCACGTGCGGGCTGTTCTGCTCGGCAGGCGGCCGGCTCATGACAGCTGAGGCACGCATTTCTCCACGCCGTCATTTTTTCGGCAGCGGAACGACTCTGGTGGGGATGATGGCAGGTGACGCAGGTGAGCGACGACGATTTCTGATAGCAGAGGCTGGCGTGCATTTGTTCTACATGTCCAACGACCGTCATTTCACCCTGGCGATCTGCACGGAATTCCTGGCGGAAAATGGCGAGCGGCAATCCTGGGCGGTAATCGTCGAAGCGACTGCCACGAGCGAACACCTGAGCATCACCCTGGAGATGACACTGTTCACAGACGGATTCAGCAAGCTGTCGGGAAAGGTGGGCTGGGTTGACGATCGTGGTGTCGATGTCAGCGGCTTCGGGCGTGGTCGCCTGTTCATGTTTGGCCACGTGCAGTTCGCCGGGGCCGTGGCAGCGTTCGCAGCTGATCGCCTGTTCGTGAATGTCCACGTGGTATTCATTGCGATCACGAATTTCGAGGCTGCCGGCATGGCACCAGAGACAGCGGGCAGAGATATTGCGGTGGAAGGCGTAGTGATCGGGGCCGGAGTAGCCCGGAGACAGGTCCCAGCAGTTGCGAGTGGAATACCACGTCAGCGGGGACTGAACAAGGAATCCCTGAGCGAGCGTGAGGAAACTGTGGCCAAAGTGTCCGGAGCCCACAGTCCACGCCACTTCGAAGTCGCGGGGAGCGTTCTGGGTCAGTTGCAGTTCTTCAGTGTGTATGAGCTTCTGGTTTGTCGTGCGGGACTGAAAAACATAGCCGGCCGGGGTGTCGGTGATCCGGGCATCTTCAAGCCGGGGCGGGGCGTCTGACAGTGCTTTGCTGTGTGGCGTCGCATCGTAGGCACTGGCGATATCCGCATGACAACTGCGACAGGACGTAGAGCCAGCCCAGGCGGTGTGCGGAGCTGTGTTGAGAAATGGGGTGTCGGGTCTTGCGGGGGGCGGAAGGGGGGACGGAGCGACCGGAGTTTTTGGAGAGTTGCCAGCGACGCTGTCGACCGCTGACGTACTTTGGTGTCCCTGCTCACTGCTGTTACAGCCAATCAGCCACATACAGATGGCGATCAACGCCAGCGTCGGCAGGATTCGGCGGTGGTGGAGGGCGAACGAGGAATTGATGGACGTTGCAGATTGCATAGCGGCTATTCTGGCGTGTACCGTGGGTTTTTCACTTCACGGAACTTTGTTTTCGGCGGCGTTTTTCAAGGTAATCTTCCAGTGCAGAGCGGGCCTGCTGATTTTCGGGCTCGACGCGCAGCACCGCGAATAACAGCTGTTCGCCAGCACGGCGGTTTTGGTGCGTCAGTGCCAGACAGCCGGCTTCACAGCGAATTGCATTATTCTCCGGTTCCTGCTGCAGCGTTGCCAGCAGTGATTCCATTCGCTGCACTTTTGTGGACGCTGCTTCCCAGCGGGTTTCATAGACGGCGACTTCGGCTGCCTGATTATCTGCGTGCAGAATGCGGATCCACGCGGCCAGCGCCGCCTGATCTTCCGGCCAGTCGCTCAGGAACTCCCGAAGCCGCGTGCGGGCCTGCTCAAGCTCACCGGCGTCACGTTCGGCAAGTCCCAGCATCAGAATCGCATCGAAATCGGCGGGGTCTTTTTTCAGGCATTCCTGCAGGGCGTTGATACAGCCGGTGTTGTCGCCCTTCAGCCGAAGTGTCTTGGCTTTCCACATCCAGTTTTCGGCGGAGCCTGGCTCGCGTTCACAGGCGAGTGAGAAAGCAGCGAGGGCATCATCGAGACGGTCGAGATCAAGCAGACTGCGGCCGAGATGGGCCTGGGTCGAGGCGCGAAGATCGCCCAGTTCCACAGCTCGGCTGAGTTCTCGTACGGCATCGCCTGGGCGAACCTGCATGGCGTGCACGATTCCATGCTGAGCCCACGCGCGGTAGTCATTGGGCAGGTCGCTTTTCCAGGTACGAATCAGGATTTCAGCAGCTTCCAGCCGGCTGAATCCACGAAGCCACGTCGCGAAGGCGTCACAAACGTCACCCGGAAGAAAATCTTCAGAAGTCAGCAGCGCTGAGAGCCGGGCTTCGGACGTGCGCGGGTCGGCGGATTTTGCCAGAAGCAGGTTTTCCTCGTCGAACAGTCGCTGCGGTTCAACCGACATGGCTCGCAGCTTTTCAATGGTGCGCCTCGCAGATTCAAAGTCGTCCGTCTGCCGCTGCAGCGAGACCAGCAGAAGCAATGGCTCAGGTGCGTCGGGGCGGGCAGCCCGCAACGATTCAATCAGCTGAGCGGCTGCCTCAAACTGCAACTCCTGCAGGCACCGAGAGACTCTCCGCAGTCGAACGTCGAAGACAACGTCCGGGCCAAACCACACGGCAGCAGCAGCGATCGGCACACAAATCAGCAGCAGAGCTTCCAGCCACCGGGAACGTCGCAGCAGCGATCGCGGAGACCGCGGCGAAAAACCGGTTGCAGGGGATGCCGACATGGCAGGAAAACTTTCAACTAATGGATCAAATTCTACCCGTTATATCTTCCACCAGGCTGCCTGCTGAAGTCAAGCCGCCGCGGGCAACCGTCAGTCGGGTACCCGGTATAGCTGCTGGCGATCTTCCACCAAAAAAACGTCACCGATTTCCTCGTCCAGCACCAGTTGCTGTTCACCACGCTGAGGCCACCGAACTGTCAGGTGGACTGCCGAGGAATCGGCTGGTCGCGCCAGTGTGGCAGCAAATTCGCTGGAGCAGTAATAGCCGTCACCTGCAGTTGCCCAGGACCTCTGCACGGGAAGGCCACTCACAGCATCCGCATGCAGCTTCAGCACGGCACCAACCGGTCGACGACAACCACGCTGCCCCAGCAGTCGCACTCGAAGCGGAACAAAAACCGACGCCGTTTCGTTGATGTACAGCGCCGGAGGTCTGTCCAGAAACGTGGCCACCAAGTCACACCGACCATCCCGGTTCCAGTCCAGCTGTGCCAGAGAACGACCTAGAGCCGGCTGACTGCCCTGAGCTCCAAAAACGTCATCCGATACGCGTTGAAAGCGGCCGGGACCCGCAGCAACCCACGCCGCCGGACGCATCTTCCACGGCAACTGAAAATGCTGGTAGTCGTCCACATGCCCATTCAGCACAAACAGGTCCGACAGGCCATCCAGATTGGCGTCGATTGCCTGAGCCCCGAACGATAACAGGTCCAGCGACCCGGATTCTGCACCAGTACTCGCAGACAGATCCTGAAAGAAACCCCCGCCTGTCCCCGCATAAAGAGTGTTAGTCTCCGACAGAAAATTCGTGACAAAAAAGTCGCAGTACCCATCGCCAGTCAGGTCTCCCGAAGCAATTCCCATGCCCGCCTGAATCCGACCGGCCGCGTTGACGGCACAGCCGCGGAGCGATGCAGCATCCGGCAGCGACATCACCCGACCATCCGCTGACAACTCCGGTACTCGAAACGCGTTCGGCGTCATGTCGTTGGCGACGAAAATCGAATTGCGACCAGTTTCGTCGAAATCCCCGATCACCACTCCAAGTCCCCGACCTGCATCCTCCGGAAACAACTCGGCATCCGCAACGGTGAACTGCCCGCTGCCATCACCGATGAGCAGCCGATCGGCAGCGCCGGGAAAGAGATCCGGTCGGCAGGAACGCGGTAATCGCCCCGGACCACTGCTGCAGAGCTTCGTCTGAATTTCATCGCCGCCGGCGTAACGCAGTTCGATGATGTCCGGCACGCCGTCCCCGGTCACATCCGCGACAGCACAGCTGGTGACCCAGCCAGCCATTACGGGCAGAGCAGTTGCGGAGACATCACTGAACGTGCCGTCACCATTGTTCTGGAGCAGCCGAGATCCTGTCGTCGATGCCACCAGCAGATCCGTGAACCCATCTTCATTGAAATCCCCCGCAGCCGCTCCCTGCCCATAATCACTGTCGATCGGCAACGCATCCACTCGAACCTGCGTCGCCACCGCTCCGCGAATGTTTCGGTATAACAGATCAGCGCTGCGAGGATCCGGTATCGGAGGAAGTGCGTTGCCCTGCACCACGAACAGGTCCGGCCACGCGTCGCCATCAAAATCCAGCACCGCCAGGCCACCGCCGAAACCCTGCAAAACGGACAGCGCTCGCGGCTCGGAGCTGGTCTGCCCGTAAAACCAGGACTCCCGTAACCCGAACTGTTCACTGCGATCCTCAAATCTCGGCTGCGCGACGGAGGTGTCCGGGGTGCGGACGGTTCCCGGGCCTGCAAGTACGCCGGAGGGCTCTCGATCCGCCAGCGACACAGCACCAATCTCCGGAGACAGCCACTGCGGCTGCACACCGGTCCGCTCCCATAACGCAGGTTGCCGCTTTAAAGACCGCTCCAGCTGCTCCACACGGACACGGGCTGCTGCGGCTTCCGCGGGATGCAGGCCGGCAACTGCAAGGTACCACGCAACAGCCTCTGCATTGCGCTCCAGCTGTTCCATGGCGTCGGCGATTCTGAGCAGATGCTGGGCAGTCTGATCATCTTCCAGCACGCGATGCAACTGCAGTTCGAGATCATGAATCTGCTGCGCTCGCTGAAGCAGAGGCGCAGCCAGCACGTTTTCGCCACTCGCGGCAAGTATAGTCCCCAGCAGCTGCAGCGCTGTGCGATGATTGGCGTCGAGGCTGATTGCTCGCAGCAGATGATCACGCGCAGTCGATACACGGCCCCCACGCCACGCCAGCCAGCCAAGTGCCGCTGCACCATCAGGATGCTCCGACAGGAGTGCCGCATGTCGTTTTGTCCAGTCGGCAAGGCCCGCCTGATCCTCCGCAGCCAGAAACGCTCGAGCCGCCAGCGACACAAATTCTGTCTGGCCCACTGGCGGCAACGCGGTGGACTGGAGAAGCTGCAAAGCCTCCTGAACGCGTCCCAGGAACAGAGCGAGGCTGGCCTGTGACATGATCGCCAGTGGTCGACTGGATGTCTGCAGGGCCGCCTGAATCAGAGGCTCGTCACTCAACAGATCTTCACGACTCCCCAGCATCGCCAGCTCATCCAGCAGGAAACTGCGGAGCTCAACAAGCTTCCGCAGCGGCACAAGGCTCTCATACCGCCGGCATTCTGCAAGCAGGAGAGTGCAGAGCGCGCGATTAGCAGGTTCAGACGACGGGTCCTTGTCCAGAAGACCACGAAGAAACGCCTCAGCAGCGATCAGATCGCCGGACTGCTGCAGCAGACTTGACAGCTTCAATTGTCGTTCCGGAGTGAGCGGTCGAATGAAGTGCAACCGCTGCAGATAGCCGGCCGCTGCGGTCAGATCACGAGTGCGTTCGGCTGCAGCAGCCGCCAGTTCCAGCCAGCCTGCATCCTCCGGGTTATCCGCTAATGCCGCCGCGGCAAATGTCAAAGCAGCCGCTGGCCTGGTTCGCAGCAGAGCGTTCGCCTCACGCAGATCAGCTGACCGGCCAGACGGAAGAAGAAAGTATCCGAGCACGCAGAAGAAAGCTGCGGTCAGGGAACTCAGCAGCAGGCGACGCCTGATCATGACACCTTCGCCTCCTGGCATTCAAGAGTGATTCACTCCAGCGCATCGCGTCGCGTATTGCTCCGCGGAACATCAAATCAGTGGCGGTACAAATCAGCTTTTGCACGGCCGATCACGCTCAACGAAAAACGGCAGCTGTCCGGAGGACAGCTGCCGAAGCGGAACATTTCAGTATTGGCTCAGACGATTAGAACTCGCCAATCACTTCGCCACCGTTACGGCTGCCGAGAGCACCCCAGATGCCGTACGGGCTGCGCGCTGCACCGGAGGCGTCAGGGTCGGGAGCACCGCTGTTGCCGGCGTCGATGTTTTCGGAGACGAATCGTACAGCACCGTCACCGAGCAACACCTGAACGCCACCCGTGTGCCGGCTTTGTGAGGAGTAAATACCCCATCGGCCGTCCCAGCCGTCGTTAGTGCATCGCGGAGAGTTCGGGGGAAGAACTGTGTTAATTCCGGTCATCGAGATATTGCTGTCACACCAGCGGTCGCCGGACCAGCCAAACAATGTCAGACCGGGTGCGAACGCGTTTCGGTCGGCTGGATTGAGGGCATTCAGGCAGAGTCGGGGGTCTGTGTTCGTGTTGGCAACCAGAGCAGTACCACCCAATTTCAAATTGTTGCCGAGCGTTCGCACCAGTTCGGCCATGAAGATCGTGTTGCTGGTACCGTCCGTACAGTCGCGAACGCCGAAGCAGCGATTGGCACCGAACATGCCACGAGGATTCAGGTCGTTCTGGCTGCGGACAATGCTGTCCCCCGCGGAAAAGCCGTAGTTGGTCTTGGCAATCGTGCTGCGACCACCCGACCACGTCTGTTCCGGCTGGCTGTCAGATGGACACAGATAGGCCGGAATCTGAGTACGCCAGGGGCGGTAGGCGTCTACCCATGGTTCAGGACCACCGGGAGGCCACTGACCGTTGAATGGGCCACCAGTACCTCCGGCAGAGATGCTGTTATAAAGGTTAGCCTGTTCGATGTAGGGAAGCAGAGGGACGAGACCACTGAGACGACCCCAGTTGCCGCTGTTGTTAACCACCCATCCGGTGCCGCCCTTGGCGTAGGTGAAAACACCAAATACGTCGTGGTAATTGTGGAGCGCCAGCCCCAGCTGTTTCAGGTTGTTCTTGCACTGAGTCCGGCGAGCAGCCTCGCGAGCCTGCTGGACGGCAGGCAGAAGCAGTGCGACGAGAATTGCGATGATGGCAATGACCACCAGCAGTTCAATCAGCGTAAACCCGCGGGCACGCTGAAGAAACCGCCGATTTCCGTTTGGAGCAGGCATGGGATCTCCTTGCAGGAATCGTGAAAAAAATTTAACAACACTTCTGAAACTTAACTGACACCCCAACGGGAGTCAATTGACAAGTGAACAAATGCAGCGTAAGACACCAACTGAAAGGACGAATGTGGGCAACATTGCCAACAATTCGGGCATCTCAATTCAAAATCCAGAAGACCTGGAGGGAATTTTCACTCCGGGCCCCACTGTCCATCCCTTCCTGATATCCTTGACGGCGAGTCTCGAAACTCGACCGTATCATCCTGCAACCCAGTCCACTTTATTTGAGGTCCTTCAGGAGTCTCTCACATGAAAAACGTCGCGCGAACGGTATTTTTTGCTGGTCTTCTTTCATTTCTGCAGGTTGGCTGCGGCCAGTCCACCTATGACATTCCCGAGGTTGACCAGGCAGAGTCCAAAAAGAACGCAGACGACATCGGTAAGCAGATGGAACTGCAGATGAAAAGTGGCGGTAAGGCTTCTCCGACCGGGCCACTTCCAGGCCAGATCAATTAGAGGGTTCCCGGATTCGCAGAATCTGTGACGGTGATACCGCTCCGATCGTTTGTGCGACTCCAGACGGCCATCGAATCTCAACCTCTACGGGCTCGGTCCAGTCCCCAAGTCCGAAATTCAGCAGAGCCTGGTGGGACGACGCAAAGCTTGTCCCCCCGGGCAACTCTGCTTTCAACGTACGGTCACCGGCCCTGACCGTTGCCACACACCCGGTTCCCTGGCGATTGCTCATTGTCCCCGTGAATCGCAACTGCAGCCAATTGCCCCGGTCTGAAGTGTTCACCAGCAACGCAGCCGGCGAATTCTGATTCACCACGATCGCGTCCACATCGCCGTCACCTTCCAGGTCCCCAAGTGCGATTCCGCGCCCCACCAGTCGTTGCCGAAACCAGTCAGACGCGGCACCACAGTCTCTCCAGCGACTGCCATCGAAGGACAGCAATTGCGGAAACTGCCGATACCCATCGAACTCTGTCGTGCGTTCGTCTATGTGCCCGTTCGCGATCAGACAATCCATCCGTCCGTCCTGATTGAAGTCCTGCAACACGATCCCAAAGCCCAGTTTGGGATAACTGAGCTCCCGCATGCCGGTGACTGCTGACACATCCAGCATTCCCGCGGTGCCATCATTCCGATAAAGCGTATTGGACTCGCCACTGAAGTGGGACAGCAGCAGATCAGGAAGCCCGTTGCCGTCGTAGTCGCCGACCGCGACTCCCATACTGGCCTGCGGATCTCCCGTTCCACTCACGGCGGCGCCCCTTCTCAGTGCTTCATCCACGAATTCTATCGTGGAACCATCGCGGACGAACAGAAAGTTCGCAGTCGTATCGTTGGCCACGTAGATATCGGGACGAGCATCTCCGGTGAAATCCAGAATAGCCACACCGAGTGCCTTATTGCCAGGACCTTTAAGCCCCCACGCGTCGGTCATGCGCTCAAAGCTGCCGTCGCCCCGATTTCTCCAGCATTCATCCGGCCACGGTTCCAGCTGCCGTGGATGGCACAGCGCAGGCAGATCGTCGCGGAAGCACGGTGCCGGATTGTGCACGTCGTACTGCAGGTAATTGCAGATATAGAGGTCGAGGCAGCCATCAAGATCGAGATCGCCCCAGGCAGCACTGCTGCTCCAGCGATCCGGCATTTCCGGAAATGCGTCCGCAACGCGTTCGAAAGTACCGTCGCCGGCATTGTGGTAGAGTACGTTCTGCCCAAGGTTGGTGATCAGAATGTCGTCAAAACCGTCGTTGTCATAGTCCGCAATCGCCGTGCCCTGGCTGTACTGACGGTCGTCAAGTCCCGCCGAATCCGCCACAGACAAAAATTGGCCACCCGGCGACTGTCGCAGCAGCACATCAGGAGGACGCCGGCTGTTCTCCTCCAGCGGTGAACCGCCCTGCACAAACAGAACGTCCGGAAGATCGTCGTGATCCAGATCCAGCCAGCCAGCACCGCCACCGATGGATTCCACCATCAATGCCCGACCGCGAGCACCCGTCTCATACTGAAACTCAAGCCCCCGCACGGCTGATTCTTCCGAAAACCGCAGTCCAGGAAATGGTGACGCGGCAGCCCCCGCAGGGGTTGCGGTTTCATGAGTAGCAGCCGTCGCCGATGACGCAGCCGGCACCACATCCGGCCGCTGCTGACAGCCCGAGGTGATGAATGCAAACGCGAGCATTCCAGAGAGGATTGCGAAGCGGTGTTGAAATGCGGCCTGCTGCATACGGAACACTGGTCGTGCGAGGGACAAGCGAGGGAAAGTCAGATCTGTCCTTCGACCTTTTCACCCGAATCGTCGGAGGTCGGGACCTCGTCGAAGAAAACCGCCGTCTGGTCATTCACCGCAAAGACCCTGCGAATCTCTGCCAGCGACAGCGGACAGCCGTTGAGACTGAGAGAGAACAGGGTTGGCAGCTTCAGTGACCGCAGCGCGTCCGCTTTCACCTGTGTGTCATCCGCCTGCAGGGCGGATAAACTGGGGAATCCGGCTTCTGCAAACGCAACCCCGGTAAACTGAGTGCCTGAAACATTGAGCGTTCGCAGTTCGGCAGCCGTGCCAAACGACTGAAACAGGCTGTCCGTGAGCGCCGGATTGCGACTCAGATTGAACACTCGCAGCTGTTTCAGTCCGCTCAGCGGTGCGGCCGAGCTGTCGTCCAGGCCACAGCTGCTGAGCGAAAGATCAGTGAGCTTCTGCAGTTGAGCAAGCGCTGTGACAGCCGCGAGATCCAGCGCGACATCATCGAGCTGAAGGACTTCCAGTGCGGGATACTTTGCTGCGACGGCCTGCACCCCGGCGCTGGTGAGTCGAGTACGGGAAAGGGAGATTGAACGCAGAGGTGCCGTTGGCAGCTGAGCGATACAGTTGTCGTCGAGTGCCGTTCCGCTGAGTCCCAGTTCAACAAGTTTGGGAAGCTCGGCGAAGCAGCCGAGCACGGCTGCGTTGAGATCCTGAGAGTCCGTCAGTGTGAGCGTCGTGAGCGCCTTCAGCGAAGCGATGGAACGGGCTGAGTTTTCTGTGAGTCGACAGGATGCCAGCTGAAGCGACTGCAGGCCACTGCAGCCGCTGAGTGCCGTCAGACCCACTTCCGTCAACTGCGCCGCATCGCCCGACAATTCCCGAAGTGCCGTGGTTGTTCCCAGCAACTGAAGATCAGCGTCTGTCAGAGGACTGGACTCAAAGCGAATCGCTGTGATCTCACCGGAAAGGTCCTGGGCAAGGCTGAGTCCCCGTCCCTGCCGCGCCTGGAATGAATCGAGACTGGAGGTCTTTTCACAGCCAGTCACCAGGGTGAAGATGAGCAGCAAAGATACCAAAGGCAGGTGCAAACGGGGACGGTGCATGGAGGTGGATCCGGCAAAAAATGCACAGCAAATTTCGGACGCAGGGATGGATCTCGCGGAAATCATACTTGAAAAAAGAGCAATCTGAACCGGCTTTTCCGGGACTTCCTCTGAATTCCACGGTCGGAGCGCGTTGTCAGCTGACCGTCTGGGGACAGCATCCATGTCAGGAGGTCGAATTGATCAAATTTCGCAAGTCGGCTCAGGATCCAGCAGCTGAATCACGTGCCTGACCGAGAACGGCCGGCTGACAAAGCCGGCAGCACTGGCCGAGTGCCACTGCATCATGCACACGTGATTGCTGGTCGCCAGAATCAGCGGTTCCCCGGGAGCATCATTCAGGAAGGCTGACTTTTTCCGCAGAATCTCACGCGCAGCGTCAGGACGCTGCAGGTTGTATACACCACCCGAACCGCAACAGTCGCGCGCACCGGGAGCCAATTGCCAGCGATATCCCGTAGCCTCCATCACTGCCGCCGGTATCCCGGGAACTCGCTGACCATGCACCAGATGGCACGGAAGATCCAGCCAGACACGAGCTGCTTCCGGGCGACCGGTGCGACGAACCGGACCAATTTCGCCGAGAAAATCGAGCACATCGCGGACGGGGAGCAGACCGTCGAGAGCGCGGCGAGTGGCAAGTCCGCAGCCAGCGGAATTCGCCAGCACAACATCCACTCCCGCCGACCGGAATGACTCGCGATTTCCCTCCCGCAAACGCTCCACATCATCCAGACCCAGATGCTCGTGCATGGCCCCGCAGCATCCCTGAGCTTCCGGGATCACAACCTGCACGTTGTTCTCTATGAGCACTCGCACTGTGGCGAAATTTATCTCCCGGAACACGGCATCCATCAGGCAGCCCGTGAGCAATGCTGCGCGGGGGCCGCTGGGCTTGTGACGTGCCATTAACTTCCGCGCATACTCAGCCGTCGAAAGCGCAACTGCGGGCTGGCCGGGAAAGAGCATGCGGTGCCTCGCCAATCGCCAGCGACGAAGCCAGCGAACAGGAAGCATGACACCGCTGAACAGACTCGGCCGCGCAGCCAGCCATGCAGCCGCTCGAAGCATCAGCCGCGGAGATGATCGCCCCGCCTTGACATGCTCATGCCGAACCTGTTCGAGTATCTCACCGTAGGGCACGTTTGCCGGACAGGCCGGTTCACAGGCCAGACACCCGACACAGTCGCCCGTGTAGGAAGCCGTCCATGGGTCCGGTGCAAGCTGGCCCTCGGATTCCTCGCGCCACAAACGCAGCCGACCACGCGGCGAATTGTTCTCGTCACCCGAGGCCTGAAACGTCGGGCAGACTTCAAGACAAAAGCCACAGTGCACGCAGCTCGTAAGCAACTCCGGGAGCGGGCGATGCGGAGACGTGCCTGTCATGTCCGGGAAAGCTCCTCTGTGAAAATCTTCAGCCAGCCTGTTTCATGGTCGTGCAACGCTCGCCGTGGCAAGTGCCTCGACTGCACATCACCACCAACACCCGAAATCATGTTCTCCAGTTCATCCCGGAGCCTCGTCAGCTGAAGCATTTCCAGGGCCGTCGGCATTGGAACTGCCAGGCGGCCATGAATGACCCCCGGGTACAGCATCGCTGTCATTTCGAACAGCCGATACTGCTGCAGCCGTTCAGCCATCCGAATCAGTTCATCCGGGGCCGCCTTGATGACGAAATCCGGGAGACCGTCTGCAGGGAGAGTGGCCTTGTCGGTGCCTGGGGCTGACGCTGAGGAGGATACAACTGGATGAAGTTTAAGTCGATACTTTGCTGCCAGCTGCTGCAGCCGACCAAGTGCCACCGGCTGTTCCGATGCCGGACCATGCCATGTCACGCGAAGCTTTGCGAGTGCTGAATGTGCAATTGCAGGGAGCAGCAGATCAATGGCGTCGAACCAGTGCAGCCAGCAGCTCTGCAGGAGCTCTTCACCCGCATCCGCTGTCGCCTCCAGTGTGCCCTCAAGCAGATGAACAGTCTGCGTCCCGCAGTCGGGCCGCAAACGCAGCACAAAGTCCGCAGGCCGACCCAGACTGCGACTGGTGTGCAACAGAAATCGAAACAGGTCGTAGCCCGTCGTGGACTTGACGACGCGTTCGCCCAGTCGCACCTGGCGACCGTCTTCAAGCTCCCAGTTCATCCCGATGATGTTGTCGCAGAATGGGCCAAAACGCGAAGACGCCGGCGCGAAACCACTTGCTCGTACATGATCCGAAAGTGTCGCAGCGGGGTCCAGTACCAGCGGAAAACGAAATCCACGAGGCCTGCAGAAATCGTCCAGCTGTCGCATGCTCCATGAAGCCGGGCAGAAACAGGTGCCGTCGATTTCGTCGAAGAAGGATGTGAAGAGCCGCTCTGATTTGAGCGACGGCAGGGCCGGTGCATGGCCAGCTGAACTGCTGACGATTGCTGGTGCCGATTGACTGGCTGATGAAATGAAACGACGGGTGTCAAACACTTTCAGCGGGTTCAGCTGATGACGCGGGTTGAAGATACGCGGTACAGACAACTGCAGCCGCATCGCCTCCGGCCCGAAGATCAAAGGCATGCAGCAGGTTTTGTCGTTGCCTATGCCATGCTCGCCCGACAGCGTACCACCGACCTCCACAACTCGCTGCATCAACCGCCGACTGATTTCCTCCACCGCATGCACCTGCTCAGGCTTGCGTGAGTCGAACAGGAAGTTCGGGTGCAGATTGCCGTCCCCGGCATGAAACACATTCACCGCACGCAGCCCCGCTGCATCCGCTTCGTCGTAGACCAGCTGCAGGATTTCAGCCAGCGCCCGCCGGGGAATCACGGCGTCCTGCACGAGAAAGTCGGGACTGAGCTGTCCCATCAGGCCACCAGCGACCTTACGGGCCTTCCAGAGTCCCCGCCGCACCTGTTCGTCATCACTGAAATCCACCTGCCCCGCCCCAGCGTCCCGCAGGAGCTGGGTCACCGCGGGGGCTCGAGTGTCTGCAAGCACCTGCGGACCGTCGATCTCCGCAACGATCAGAAAACAGTTGTGCGGCAGCCCCATCGCCATCGGACTGTTCTCGACCATCGCCACACAACGCGGATCCATCAGCTCGATCGCAACCGGGAATGAAGAGTCCAGTGCGAGCGCCTGAACGGCACGCTCGGCCGACTTCAGGTCCGCAAATGCCGCTCGCCAGGTCCAGCACTTTTCAGGACGTGGCAACAGCCTCAGCCAGAATCGTGTGAAGGCCGCTAACGTACCTTCAGAACCAACCATCAGCCGCTTCCAGTCCTCTCGCCACGGACCTCGACCACCCCCAGGCCCACCAAATCGCAGCACCGCTCCGTCCAGCATCACCCCTTCCACGCCCAGCACGTAATTGCTCGTCACCCCGTACCGAAAACAATGAGCGCCGCCGGCGTTCATCGCAATGTTGCCTCCCAGCGTACATACCGGGCCGCTGGAAGGATCCGGAGGATAAAACAAGCCATGCGGCTCGAGAGCCGCATCCAGCTGGTTCAGCACCACGCCGCTCTCGACCTCACACCAGAACCCCCGTTTTGAGATCTGACGGATACGCCGCAACTGCGATGTGTGAATCACTATCCCGCCCTGAGCCGCGACCGGGCCACCAGACAGAGACGTACCTGCCCCACGGATCGTAAACGGTACGTCCAGCGATCGCGCCGCATCGACAATCATGCAGAGCTCATCCCGGTCTGCCGGAATGACCACGAGGTCAGGCGGATATCGGCGATAACCCAGTCCATCCGCGTCATAACCCGCCCGTTGAGCAGGCGAATCCAGAATTCGCCCACGCACAACAACACGACGAAGTTTTTGCAGAAGTTGCGACACAGGCAGATGCGATGGGGTGAAGGGCAGGGAACAGGGAACTGGCAACCGCGGGCCGGAGCCTGACTCAGGAGCAACTTTCAGCAGGCCCGGGAACTATCTGCTGAACACTGCAAAGTGAAAACTGCCCAGCTCCTTCAGTCAGCCTTCTTAAACCCTGCCTGAAGCAGACTTTCATAGCCTGCACGGAGCGGTCGCAGGTCGATCCCCTGGCTTTGCAGCGCTTCGGCGAACATGAGCACTCGACCGCCGGATTTACAGTGCACGTAGACGGGTTTGTCTTTGGGGAGTGATGCGGCGATGCTGGAGGGAGTGGCGGACTTGAGCTGACTCAGTGGCAGCAGCTGGGCGTCAGCCAGATGACCGGCGGCCCACTCTTCCTGTTCACGCACGTCCAGCAGGACAGCCGATCTGGTTTCGATCTGCTGCTTCACATGATCGAGCGGATCAAGGACGTGACCGGCATCAGAGAACTGTGGTTTCATGGCTTTGGTTTTTCCTGGTTGAGCGGGGGTGTTCTGAGCGGATTTGCGGGGCTGAGCGAAGACCGGGGAATCGGGATCGCCACCGGACTGGAGGAACGCGATGAGGTCGAGCACTTCATCGCGGGTGAGCGTATTCATGAGACCGGCGGGCATCATGGAGACTTTGGACAACAGCGTGTCCTCGATTTCGTCACGAGCGATCGTGGTCAGGTTGCCGGGTTCCAGCATGTTTTCGCAGACCATAATCCGGTCACTGTTGAGGTTCACCACGCGTCCGGCAATGGTGCGACCGCTGTCCAGCACAAATACGCTGGCTTCGTACTGGTCAGAGATCACCTTGCTGGGTTCGATGATGGATTCAAGCAGAGTGCGGGCGTTGTAGCGTCGGGAGACGGCAGTGAGCTCCGGTCCGACAATGCCTCCGTCACCCGCAAAGCGATGACATTTGAAGCAGGCGGTGACCTGAAACATCCGCCGCCCGTTGTCGAAGTTACGGCCACGAAGCCCGGCTTCAACATCGGCAAGGAAATCATTCACGGTCCATTCCTTCACCACCGCGCGGGCAGCAGCTTCGACAAGCGGCTGACCTCCGGTGGGCTGGGCCTCCAGTACTTCGCGGAGAGCCGTCTTTTCGTCCTCACTGAGTCGATCGATGGCTTCCTGGCGGATGTTCCTGATGAAGCCTGAAAAGGAGTTACCCCCGCGGAGCGTGACGGTCCTGACGAACCATTCGAAGTAAGTTTTTCGCTGTTCGATGGTCCATGGCCCTTCAAGTGCTCGCAGACAATACGCGTAATGAATCTGCTCCTCCTGGCTGGGAGCTTTGGCGAGCAGATCGAGAGTTTTGGCGGCAACATCAGGAGCGTTGAGGTAGACGAGGACTCGGCAGAGTTCGCGATTCAGCCGCGGACTGCGGGCCGGGTAAAGCGGGCTGAGCGCGGCGGCTACCTGACGGGCCGTGTCCTGATCAGGTTTTCCCATGCGAATAAAGCACAGTCCCAGCACTCGCAGGGCATCCAGCTGCTGTGATTCGCTGAGCTCAGCAGAGGTCAATTCGCCCAGGGACGAGAGCAGTGCGTTCTGATGGGCGGGATCGCCGCAGCGGGCCAGAGCAAGCAGGGCGGTGATGCGAGCATTGGGACTGGACTTTTCAGCCAGTGCCTTTTCGGCCCAGGATGCTGCCGGCTGGTGCTCAATCGCAGTGCGGGCTGCAAAGCGAATCGTGCGGTCGGCATGTCCAAGATGCGGCCACGCCCTGGCAATTGCCTCCGCGTGGGGTTCGTGAAAGGCTTCGAGCGACTTGCGGAGTTCACGGTCGGCCTGACCTGGCTTGTGGTCAAATACCGCGGGAGCAGTTGAATCAGAACCCGTATAGGTCACCCGATACAGCCCGGACTGCGTCCGACGACCACCGATGGTGAAGTACATCGCCTGATCCTGCGGATTGATAATCACATCCGTGACCGGAAGAGGTGCTGCGGAAATGAACCGCTCCGCAGTTCCCTTCCACGATGCGCCGTCAGGAGTCATCTGCACAGCATAGATCACCCCGTAACTCCAGTCACTGATAAACAGCGAGTGCTGGTATTTGGCAGGGAATTTCGCTCCGGTACCAAACGTAATGCCCGTTGGGGAACCGGGGCCGATATCGACGACGGAGCCGAGACTGTCAGGGTAATAGTCAGGCCACTTGCCGGTGCCTGAACGCCAGCCGAATTCGGAGCCACTGGTCACATGATTGACACGCGTCGGACGATACCACGGTGAACCCACGTCCCACTCCATGTCAGCATCGTAGGTGAAAAGTTCGCCAAGGGGATTCAGGGCGATGTCGTACTGATTGCGAAAGCCCATCGACAGGAGCTCCCAGTCCTTGCCGTCGGGGCTGACTTTGGAGATCCAGCCGCCCGGAGCAAGAATGCCAACCGCATGGCCACCAGCATCCCACATCCGCGGCAGCAGCTGGTCCTCGTTCCAGATCGTCGGTACCCGGGAACGACTGAACTGTGTCGGGGGAGTGTGATTGCCACAGGCCACAATCAGTGACTTGCCGTCCGGAGAAAGAATAATCGCGTGCGGACCATGCTCGTTGCCTCCCTCCAGCACCCGCAGGTGCTCAGCGCTGTCGTACTGGTCGTCGCCGTTCGTGTCGCGGACCCGATGCAAACCCACCCGAGGCTTGTCGCCACTGTTGGTCATCACGTAGAGACTGTCGAAGGCACAAAGCAGCCCCTGGGCCATCCCCACATCCACGGCGATCGGCTCGATCCTGATCGGCTGATCACTCCCCTTTGCAGGCGGAGTCACACGGTAGAGCTTGCCATACTGGTCTGAAACAATCAGTCGGCCCTGAGGGTCGCTGGTCATGCAGACCCACGAACCCATGGTTTCTGACTGAACCGAATAGAGCAGTTCAGCGGAAAAACCGTCAGCAATCTTCAGGTCGGATATCGGGGTGGCTTCCGGAAGCGGTGGTGCGTCGTCAGACAGCACAATCGCGTCAATCTCCATCCGGCCGGCACGGCTGAGCGGATCAATCCGCAGAGACGTCACAGGGGAGTCTGTGGAGAAATACAGCTTCAGACTGCGGAACTCCTTGTCGCTGCCACGCAGTTCCCCCTGAACCGACTTGTCTTCACTCGTCTGCGGCGATGCCTCAGTTGTCCAGAAAACCTGAATGTTCGCGTTACCCCGGAATTTTGCACTGATCAGGATTCGGTGCTGACCAGCACGGCCCTGCACCGCCGTGGAAAAGAATGGATCGTCGCCGCTGGAACGCACCTGCAGTACGCCGTCAGCCACGGACAATTGCGTCTGGTTGTTGGCCGTCCAGCCAGCCTCAGATTCCTTGAACTCCCACTCGGCAATTTCTTCGGCAGCGAGCGGGGCGGCGGTGAGCCCCGCACAGAACAGGAGCAACATCAGGCGGCAACAGACGTTCATGGGAAACTCGCGGTGGGGTGTGAAATAATGTCGGTCGTGGACAGATTCTGAGTCACTTCGGAGGAATGATAGTGTGAGCGACGCGGGAATTCCAGGGAGAAGCAGCGAAGAAGACTTCCGCACAAACATATCCTGAATTCACGCGATTTGGGGGTCGATGCGGCGAATCAGGCAGCGAAATCCTGGAATCGACTGAATTCTGACTGTCGCCCACCCGATCTGCCGCGTAAATTAACCATGAGGCAGCAGTACGGCTGCATCAGGTTTGTCCGTTTTCTGTTAACCGGTTCAGGGAGAGCACACGATGTCAGTGGTTCTGACAGAAAAAGCCGCAGTTGAAATCAAGCGAGTGATTGCTGAGCAGAATCGCCCGGAGCTGAAATTCGTGCGAGTGGGCGTGGTTGGCGGTGGTTGCAGCGGCTTCCAGTATTCGTTTGACTTCACCAATGTCTGGGACGAATCAAACGACGTTTTCGAAGAGCATCACGGTGTGGGCGTGGTCGTGGATAAGAAGAGTGATCTCTACCTCGACGGGACCGAGATCGACTTCTACACGGACCTGTCACGTCGCGGATTCACCTTCAAGAACCCGAACGCGGTCAAGTCCTGCGGCTGCGGCAGCAGCTTTTCGGCCTGATCAGCACAGGTACTTGCGGCCACAGCAGAATCCGGGGCTCGGAATCACATCCGGGCCCCTTTTCATTCCCATCCGGGCCTGCCCCAATCCGGTCCCCCAGCCATGACTTTGCCGATCGTCGAAGAATACTCCGACATCGCCTGCACTCGCTGCGGCTGCGTTTGCGACGATCTGAAAATCAAAGTCCAGGACAATCGGATTGTGGACTTTTCGCCGGCGTGTGCCTTAGCCGAACCGTGGTTTCGCTGGCTGTCGCAGCCCCTGCCAACAGACGTCGCCGAAATCTCCGGTCAGCCGGTGCCTCTCGAGCAGGCCGTCCAGAACGCCGCAAAGCTGCTCAGAGAGGCCAAATCCCCTCTGTTCTTCGGTCTGTCCCGTTCCAGTACCGATGGTCAGCGAGCAGCGTGTGAGCTGGCAGATCGCGTCGGGGCCGTCATCGATACCACGGCTTCGATTGGGCACGGTCCATCCATTATGGCCTTTCAGGTGGCCGGAGAATCCACCTGCACACTCGGTGAAATTCGACATCGCTCAGATCTGGTCGTCTACTGGGCCAGCGATCCGCTGACCACCCATCCACGGCACATCGAACGAATCGTCGAGCGACCGGGACTGTACCGTCCCGGTGGCCGACGGGATCGTCGGCTGATCGTGATCGATTCCAACCGCACAGCCTCCGCCGCCGCCGCAGATCAGTTCATTCAGACGCACCCCGGGGCCGACTTTGAAATCCTCTGGGTGCTCCGCGCAATCCTCCAGAATATCGATCTGCCCGAAAGCGAATACGGCGGAGTCCCCCTGGCTGTGCTCAAACAGCTGGCACAGGACTTTGCCGGAAGCCACTACGGCGCAATCTTTTTCGGAGTGCAACTGGCAGAAGGTCCATCCGGACACTGCACCATCGAAGCTCTGCTCAGACTGGTCACCGATCTTAACCTGCACACCCGGTTTGTCGCGAGACGCATGCGTGTCCCCGGGGACGTCACGGGGGCGGACAGTGTGCTGTGCTGGCAGACAGGGTATCCGTTCAGCGTCAGCCTGAGCAGCGGGTATCCGCGTTACAATCCCGGAGAATATTCTGCCGGACCAATGCTTGCCCGAGGCGAAGCTGACTGCGTTGTGCTGGTCGGCGCTGAACGCGTGGAAAAGCTCCCTCAAGCCGCACAACAACAGCTCCGGAAAATCCCAGTGATCCAGCTGGACCCGCCCGAAACCTGCCGCGATATCCCGGCCACAGTGCGATTCAACACCGCCATCTACGGCATCCATCGCCGCGGCACCGCCTACCGCATGGACGAAGTCCCCGTACCCCTCAGAAAAGTCCTCGAATCACCCCTGCCATCCGATGATGAAGTGCTGCGAGCAATCCTCAAAGCAGTGCGGGGATAGAACTTCCCGGGACAGATGTATCTCATATTCCCCCCCTCTTCCAGGACTTTTTTCTTCTCAAGGTGCCATGCACCTTGACGAATCGTGGAAGTGTTTTTACAATGGATTCAGCTTTTCTGAAAGGGGTCCCATGCCGCGTGTGAATCGTCGTGAAATCTTTTCCGAAACGGACGTTCAGGTGTTCCATCTGATCAGCCGCTGTGTACGTCGCAATCATTTGTGTGGTCGCGATCGCCGATCAGGGCGTGATTATTCGCATCGTCGCGAATGGGTTCGCGGTCGTCTGGAAGAACTGGCCGGCATCTTCGCCATCGAAATGCTCGGTTATGCGCTCATGGGCAACCACATGCATCTCGTTATTCGCACCCGTCCGGACGTCGCTTCCGTCTGGTCCGACGACGAAGTCGCCCTCCGCTGGTGGACGCTCTTTCCTCAGCGTCGCACCCCTTCCGGTGCCCCGGAACAGCCCACCACAGAAGAGCTGAATCACATCAAAAACGACGCTGCC
>JBJTOP010000163.1:0-10196 GCA_046074645.1 Planctomycetaceae bacterium
ACGGCGACTTCTGCGGACCCGGTTTCGCCGCAACCTGACGCCCTCAGCCCGCCCTGAAGCTCGTGCGCTGGTACAAGAAAAACGGCTCAAGCTCCGTTCGCGTCAGCCACGTACGCCGATCCCGGGTATCTACGCATCCGACAGACGCCCCGCCGGGTGCTGACCTCAAAAACGGTGAAACTGCGGGTTACAAACCCGGCCTTCGCAGGGCGATGTACACGATGTTGTTCGCGGCCTGCGTCGCATGGCGACGGTTCAGAAGTTGTCCAAAGAGAAACGCGCCGACGTGGACGCAGCGTGCGGCTATTTCACGGCGCACGCAAAACGCATGAAGTCTGACGAATATCTGGCAGTCGGCCTTCCGATTGCAACGGGTGTGATTGAAGGCGCCTGTCGCTATCTTGTCAAAGACCGCCTTGAGCGAACCGGCGTGCGCTGGTCCGCCAGCGGCGCTCAAGCGATGCTCAGTCTCAGACGTCTTAAAGCTTCCAACGTCTGGGACGAATTCCAACGGCAGTTACACAACCCAACACTCCTCAAGGCGTGACCGCCGCAAGTGCGGTCACACTCCCGCAAAAAGATAGATGGAAGCCAGCCACAAGTTCAGCGAAGTCCGGCAGCCACCTGCAGCAGTGATTCCGCGCTGAACAACTGACCTGACGACTCACACCGCGCGCTGACTTTCAGTGGCATGTTCCATGGACCCGTGGAGTCCTCGGCAAAACGCAGGGTGAGCTTTCCTGAAGTGGCGTCGGCTGCCAGCTGCACGGGTGAACTGGTGAGTCCCTTGATGTGGGGAGGGCATTCCAGACTTACCTGAACCGGACCGGTGACGCCGCTGCCGCGGCGGACTTCAAAGTACAGCTGGACGGTTGATCCGGGTATTGCCTGCAGACTCGACTGCGGCAGCTGCAGGCTCATGCGTTCCGGATCCACCAATACGATGATCTGATCGCTTTGCTCAAAGGAGGTGTAACTCACGGGATGCTGGCGGCCATCTTCAGTCGTGACCAGGCCGGTAGCCATCAGACAGGTGCGGCTGGTGCGGCCGATTTCCATCCATGGAGGAAGAAAGACTGCGTAGTCAAATTCCGTCGCGTCGGCCGGGACGACAATCTCCGGCCCGGTGACTCCCTGCAGGTGCCGGGTTTGACGTTCCGACAGTCGCACTGTGAGTGGTCCGGAGTAGCCGCCGCGGTCGATTTTGTAGTGCCGCACAAACGTAGACCCGCGGGCGGCGTAACGAGTTTCAAAGATGCCGGCAACTTTGAACGGTGTGGCCACGGAAACGGCCAGCCAGAACTGGGTGCGTGCGGGTGTGGACGGCAGCGCTGCCGGGGCTGGTGGAATCGTCACGACGCGTTCCAGCTGGCGATCGCCCTCTGTACTCCGACCAGTGATCATGAGCGGTGTCAGAGACACAGGGGCGTCCGTGGCCGCTTTGAACACCAGCGTGGCTTCGGACTTGCCCTTCTCGATACTCACCGGTTCGCAGGTGACGCCGCCTGGAAGTCCTGTGGCTACCAGGCGAATCTCGCCGGCAAATCCCGACTTTCGGACAGCTGAAATCTTGAGTTTGCATTCGCTGCCTCGAAGCACGCGAGCGGCATCCACAGTCGAGGTCAGAGTAAAGTCGGGGGTCAGACTGGTGGCTGAGCGGACGTGCAGTCGATAGCCGAATGCCCCACCACCGCGACCGGGAAAGCGATCACTGATGCTCACGGTATAGATCCCGGCTGCCGGAGCGGTGAACAGCAGCAACGAATCCGGCTGGCCCTGAGCAAGGTCATCCGATTCCGCCAGCTTTTTACCCGTCGAGTCGCTGATGCTGAGCACGCTGTCGAGCGGCGAGTTCAGTCGGGCTGCCCGCAGATCGAATTCAACAGCCTGTCCCTGCTGCAGTTCGATGTTCCAGCAGTCACTGTCACCAGGCTGCTGGATTCGACCGTTCCAGACAGATTCCGGGCGCGCCACTGCGGCGCGGGCCGGAGCGTCGTTGGGTTCCTGTTCCTGCTGTTCATCCAGATCTGAAATCTCCAGCAGCAATTCAGGGTTGCCGGGAAGTGGGAGATGCGCGGGAGCATCCACGGGGATGGTGATGTCTGCAGTGGAGATCTCGCCGAGCTGACCGATGGATTCGAGAGAAAGCGTTTGCCCACGGCGGGCGCCGAGCGGATAGGTGGCCAGTGCATCGGCGCCGGATTTGATCGTCAGACGATAAATATAATGCTGCAGACCGCCCTGATCGGCATCTTCAATCTGCAGCTGGTAGCGCCCGGTTGTGGCGGCTTTGAAACTGATCCGCGAATCACGGCCGCAGGTATCGTCATCAATGGCCACGACATTGCCGACGGGGTCAAGAAGCGTCAGACGGGAATCAAGGGGTGAGAGAATGCGGGCAGCAGTGACTTCGCAGGTGATGAGCTGTCCTGCAGTTGCCTCGAAAGTCCAGATATCCCGATCCTGTCGGGGGAAGATTCGGCCGTTGATGGTGAGCGGCAGCTGGACAAGTTCCGGAATCGGTTCTCCCTCGATCTCCTGCTCGACAATCTCAGGAAGTTCACCGATGACAAAAGGCAGCGCGGTCGTCACTCCCTGCGACGTGGCAACTCGCCACCACCGCACGCCTGACGCCGCATCGGCGGCGATCACCACGGTGCCGTCATGATCCACCGGGTAGTCTTCTTTCTGCTGCGAATCCGGCAGCGGAAGGACGGGGCCCTCGAACCAGACAGTGGAGCGGCAGCGGCTGAGCTGCGGCAAAGCCTCGATGCCCGCGCCCTCCATGCGAAATTCGCAGTGGTCATGGAGGTAGTGCCCGGCCACTTTGAATGCGACGCTCGTTCCGCGTTGACCACCGGCCGGAAAGATGGCGACGGCGGTGGGTTCGTCGGCGCGACAGCGACCGCAGGAGGAGAGGCTGATGGCAGCGGCGAGGACTACGCTGAGCTGGGACAGGGACAGGCGCATGTCGAAGGCTCCTTCGCCGTCACGCAAACAGTGGGCTGATGACTCGCCCGCCACCCGGAACAATCGGCATCGGGCGGCGTTCGGGCGTGTAGAACATGGTGGCCGGATCAATCCCAAGGGCGTGATAGAGAGTGGCGGCAAGGTCTTCCGGGCCCCACGGCTCGGTCGCTGGCTTCTCTGCTCGTTCGTTGGATGCCCCGACAACAAGTCCTCCGCGAATTCCGCCCCCCCCGATGGCGATGGCCGTGCTGGGACCCCAGTGATCGCGACCAGCGTCCTTGTTAATTCGCGGCGTACGCCCGAATTCACCAGTCACCAGCACCATGGTGGAGTCCAGCAGACCGCGGTCATGCAGGTCCCGGAAAAGCGTGCTCATGGCACTGTCCAGATGCGGGAGCAGATCGTCTTTAAGAACACTGAAGTTTGAATAATGCGTATCCCAGTTGGTGTGATCGATGAGCACGCAGCGAACGCCGGCTTCGACAAGACGCCGCGCCAGCAGACAGGACTGGCCCAGCGAATGCCGCCCGTATTCGTCACGCAGACCATCTTTTTCACTCGCAATGTCGAATGCAGCACGCGTGGCATCCGAAGTCATCAGCTCAATCGCTCGCTGCTGCCATGTCGTCATGGCCTGAGCAGACTGGCTGGCAGCGGCGTCCGCTGAACGCTGGAATCCGCTGACCGTGGACAGCAGCTGCCGCCGCGAATCGAGACGATCAGCTCGCAGCGAAACTGGTGGCATCAGGTCCGGAACAGTGAAACCCGGCGCGTTGGGATCGGCATCCACAACAAAGGGCGCGGCCCCTGATCCAAGATAAGACGACCCGGCGCTGTTGTGCATCTTCGGCAGACAGACATAAGGAGGAACCGAACCACGCGGACCCAGCTGCTTTGCAATCACGGCCCCGTGAGCAGGACGCTGGTTATTCGGCTTCAAACCCCCGTTGAAGCCAGCACCCGGGCGATGACCGGTAAGAATGTAATGGTCCGCAGGACCATGGTCTGAATTCGGATTGGTGAAGGATCGCACAAGCGCAAACTTGTCCATCTGCTGCGCCAGCCTCGGCAGATGCTCACACACCTGAGTCCCCGGAACGCAGGTACTGATCGGATTAAATTCCCCGCGAAACTCCGACGGCGCGTCCGGCTTCATGTCCCACGTGTCAATCGTCGATAAACCGCCCTGCAGAAAAACAATGATCAGCGATTTCGCCTTCACAGAACGCCCACCACCAACCCCACGCGAATCCTCCGCCGCCAGCAATTGCGGTAACGACACCCCAAAACCCAAAGCACCCGCCGCACCAAAACGCAGCAAATCACGCCGCAACATGCGATCACAGTAAGTGCGATGAGACATGGGAAAGCCTTTGAGTGAGGAACAAGGAACGAGCGGGCTCGCGCGAAAACTGAAAACTTCAGTGATTAAACAGGAACTCAATGCTGTTCAGCATACTCCACATCAGATCTTCAACGGCTTCACGACGACTGGATGCGGTCGCAAGGTGCTGCAGAGCAGCCGTCTGTTCCGATTCATCGGGCAGCCGTCCGAAACAGGTGAGGTAGAGTTCGTGGGTCAGCTGGATATTATCGGGAAGCGTGTCAACAAGAGCGGCAAGGCGGCCATTTGCATGTCTCAGTCGGGCATCGATTTCCGGTGAATTCTGCACATGCAGCACCTGCCCCACTGACGGGTCGGTGACGCGTTCACATTCGCAGGCCGTTTCGCGGACCGGGCGACCGAAGAGTGTCAGGAAGGGGTGCGTCAGGTGACTGTCCCACAGCTGAATCGCGCGGGAACCGGCCGGCATACCACTGAATTGTTCGGGCACTCCGGTAACACTGCTGACGGCATCCAGCAGCACTTCGGCATCCAGCTGTTTCAGGGGGAATCGGGAATAATTCCGGGTGTCAGCGGCGGCAGCGGGAGCAGGGGTGGTGCTGCGCTGGTAGGTCTCCGACAGCACGATTTCGCGGACAAACCGGCGAAAGTCAAAGCCCGAAGAAGTGAGTCGGGAGGCGAGCGTCTGCAGCAGCTCCGGGTTGGAAGGGGGGTTAGTGAGCCGCAGGTCATCAACGGGCTCCACAAGACCAGTTCCCAGGAAGTGGGCCCACGTGCGATTGGCAAGGTTCTGAGCAAACCACGGGTTTGCAGGTGATGTGAGCCAGATGGCAAGCAGCTGTCGGCGGTCACCTGCTGGCTGTTCAGCCGGCACAGGCTGTTCAAGTGCGTGAGCAAAGATTTCCCGGCCGGTTCGCGGGTGCGTCGTGCGAGCAGTGCCGGAGGCTGTGAGCGACTCGCCACCAGGTATGGGTTTGAAGCCGGCCTGAGCAACGAAAGCCTCAAGGCCGTGATAGTCCGTCTGGCCCCAGCGATCCCACGGATGATGATGGCAGCGAGCACATTCAAGACGTATTCCGAGGAACACCTGGGAGATGGTGTTCGTGAGTTCGTGCGGGTTGGCTGAGGCCTTGTAGAACCAGCCAGCGGGGTTATCGCTGAGTGGCCCTGACGCTGTGATCAGCCGGCTTGCGAACTGGTCGAGCGGCAGATTCTGTTCGAAACAGGAACGGATCCATTCGTGGTAGGCGCGAGCGGCTTTTCGTCCAAGCGTGCGGCGATTGACGCGGAGCAGATCAGCCCATTTGAGTGCCCAGTAGTCGTTGAATTCGGATCGCTGCAGCAGGCTGTCCACCAGCAGCTCACGGCGATCATGACGAGTATCCGCAAGGAACTGACGGGATTCCGCAGCAGTTGGCAGTGTGCCAATCAAATCGAGGAACACGCGCCGATGGAAGACCGCATCGTTGCACCGGTCTGCAGCGGGAAGGTTGAGCTGTTGCAGACGAGCGGCCACGAGCCTGTCAATCGGGTTACTGCTGGCTACCGCCTGCTGCAGCTGCTGACGTTCAGCGGGCGTAAGCGATTCTGGCTGCGGTATCAGGCCCTCGAACAGATCGACGTGGCCGAGATACGACGCCATCACCGCGACTGTTCCCGGAGTCTGGCCGGCCACGACCACCCCGTGCTCGTCCACCTGAGCCAGCGATTCGCTGTTGGTCTGCCAGGTCGCCAGTGCCGTGACATCTTCGCGGAGTCCGTTGCTCCAGAAGGCCGTGACGCGGAGTGGCTGCTGCTGGTTGAATCTGAGCAGACCTTCGGCAGGCTGAACTTCGATGTGGCGCACCTGAGGATCTGAGGGCGAACCAAATGGCATGCCGGACGCAATCCAGTTTTTCAGTCGGGCGTACTCAGGGCGAGCAGGGTCGAGCCGCACACCGCCGCCGTGCGGCAGCTGCCCGGCTGCCTTCAGCAGCAGCAGGCTGTTTTCAGGGACGCCAGGAAACACTCGCCGGCCGAAACCTTCCTGGACGATCGCCTGATAGTCGGCCTCCGGATCGAAGCCAAACACGGACAGCTTGAACCCATTCTGCCCTTCAGCTTTGCCGTGACAGCCCGACGTGTTGCAGCCGTAGCGTGTAAGCACCGGAATGATGTGATTTTCGAAGTTCCAGTGTTCCGGGGAAGAGATTACAGCGGCGGTCGCTGACGTTTCATCGGCTACACAGGAAGTTGCCACAGGCCCCCACACCACGAACAACGACACCAGCAGCGGCCACGGGATGGACAGGCACAACTGAGGGGGTCGGGCAGGCACTGGAGCGGTTCCGGAGGGATTGGAGGGCGGGGGCGTGCCATGCGATGGGCAGGCTGCATGTGCAACGCTAACGCAGACAAGTGGCGGTTGTCAACATAAATGCACGTGGTGAGTGGCGAATTGAGAGCGAAAAAATCACTATTCCGGATGGGTGCGTTTTGCACCCTGAGTTAGCTGCGAAAGAGACATCGGTGATGTATCGCTCAGCACAGCTTCGGCCCCGGTGTCCAACTTGGCGCAGCGTGCAAAGTCAACCGCGATTTCACGCAGCCACCAGTGGGATTCCAGATCGGCCTGCCACTCCACCAGATCGGCAGGCTCGAGCCAAAGTGCGGACGGTCTTCCAGGTGAGCAGATCAGAACCACGTCGAAGGTTTCAGTCGAACAGGGTTGAATTGCCCACCGGCAGGACGTTAGTGTGCCGACGATGCGATGGATATCAAAAAACGGTCCGCCCAGGCAGTGCGGTGACTTGCTGACTGATGTTTTTCCCGATCACTCTGTTTCCCGGAAAACTTGCCATGACAGCCTGTAACATGTTTCGTGTTCTGCTTTGCACTCTGATAACCGGCTTCACTGTCAGCAGCGCGGACGATAAACTTTTTGTGGCTCGGCCATTGACGAAAACCGGGGAATTCACTCCGGGAATTGAAGGTCCGGCCTGCGATACTCAGGGGAACATCTTCGCCGTAAATTTTGCGAAGCAGGGCACAATCGGTCGCGTGACTCCAAGTGGCACCGGAGAGGTCTTTCTGGAATTGTCGGGGGGCAGCGTCGGGAATGGAATTCGCTTTGATACCACAGGCCGAATGTTCATTGCCGACTATGTCAATCACAATGTACTGGTGGTCGAACCCGGCCAGAAATCGGCTGCGGTGTTTGCACACGAAGCCGCGATGAATCAGCCGAATGATCTGGCCATCACGTCCAGCGGAACACTCTACGCCAGCGATCCGGCCTGGGACAAAAACAGTGGCCAGATCTGGCGGATCGATCCCAGTGGCAAAGTCACACAGGTTGCAAAGGATCTTGGAACCACGAATGGAATCGATGTGAGTCCCGACGGCAGAACTCTGTATGTGAATGAAAGCGTGCAGCGCGGCGTTTGGGCGTTCACCATTGCAGCTGATGGATCGCTCAGCGACAGGCGACTGGTGAAACAGTTTACCGATCACGGCTTCGATGGCATGCGTTGCGACGTGGACGGAAATCTTTACATCACACGCTACGGCAAAGGCACGGTTGTCAAACTTTCTGCAGCGGGTGAGCTGCTGCAGGAAATCGATGTGCTGGGCACAAGCCCCAGCAATCTATGCTTCGGTGGTCCGGATGGCAGAACGGTTTATGTGACCGAAGTCCAGCACACGCGTCTGGTCGAGTTCCGCGTTGATCGCCCCGGCCTCGAATGGCAGCGAAGGCAGCGCAACTAGCCGCAAAGCCGCAGCCCCGTCAAACACAAAAAGGTCCAACACACCCAACCCGGTCCACTTTGCTGTACGACGGACTTCCAGTCCGTCGATCCCCTTATGCAGCCGACGTCAATCGATCGGTTTCGAACCTGCCACAAACTTCGGCCCCGGCCCCGCCAGGATGTTATAGGACGCATGGGACGAATAGGACCCATGAGAAGCGGAAATCCGAGGGTCGCCGTCCCCCAACCGGTCCCCATAGCGGTACGACGGACTTCCAGTCCGTCGCCCTCGTCATGCAACCAATGTCAATCGGCCGGTGACGTAACGCTTCAGGTGCCAGGATCTGCCGACGCACGCCATCCGGAAAACGGCGGGTACTGACTGAGAACTGCCCTGACAGGGCGACGGCGTTCGGTGGCGGCGTTGACCCGGCATTTCATGCCTGGCTGATGGTACTGGCCTGACAGGCCGGAAATGCAAAGTGACCGTCTGGGTGCCACGTTCCTGACAGCCAGCTACTGCCCGCGGGCTGCGGTCCGGGGACTCGCCGTTCAGCGAATCACTCTTGTGGAACACGGCGCTGCACAATCGCAACAGCCGATACAACCGAGACCACAGCAGAAATCTAACCTGTCTCCGGTCCGATTTTTCTTGAATGAGTACGCTGTATCTATCATCATGCGTGCATGACAACATTCCACCCTAACCGCCCGCACGATCACTTTTTTCGCCGCACGTTCGACGTGGCCGAACACGCCCACACGCTGCTCGGGCATCACCTGCCTGCTCAGCTCCTCAACAGCATCCGGCCCGGATCGCTCCAGCGTGCCAAAGAAACCTTCCTCAGTGCTGACGAACACGAAAAGCGACTTGATCTGCTCTATTCCGCCCAGCTGAACGACGGCACCCAGGTCCTGATTTACCTGCTTTTTGAACATAAAAGTTACATCGACCGTGCCATCGCCCTGCAGCTGCTTGAATATGTGCTCAAAATCCAGCGCTGGCGTCAGCGCAACAAACTGAACCCCTGTGTGGTGGTCCCGCTGCTGATCTACCACGGCGATGCGGTCTGGGACGAACCGACATCCCTCCGCGACAAGGTGCATACGACGGACGATCTGCGGCCCTTTCTTCCGGACATGCAGGTGGTCTTTGTGGATCTGGGTGCAATGTCGGCAACGGCATTTTCCACGGTGCCGGAACTTGAAGCCCGCATTCGCACGCTCCAGCTTGTCCGCCGTACGGAACTTGTTTTCGAGTCCGTGGTGGAAATCTTCAGGCTTCTGCGTTTGTGGCGTGAAATCCATTCACAAGAGGAGGCTGTGGAAGATATTATTGTCTACCTGTTCGAAGTGTTCGACGCGCAAAAGCTGGAATGGTTCCAACAGGCCATCCGCACTGGACTGCTCATAGAATCGGAGAATCAGATGCCCACATGCCTTGAAGCGATGATGGAACGCGGAGCCCAGAAGGGGCGTGAAGAAGGACGCCAGGAAGGTCGGCAGGAGGGGCGGCAGGAGGGACGACAGGAAGGACGCCAGGAGGGGCGGTTGGAAGGACGCCAGGAAGGACGTTTGGAAGGTCGACAGGAGGGCGTGATCATCGGCCGGATTCGCACGTTGCAGCAGATCTTCCGTCAGCCGCTGACGCCGGAAGCCGACCTCGTACTTCTGACAAACGACGCTCTGCAGGCCCTGCTTCAAAAGCTCGAAAAGCAGCTCGACGGCCCCCCGGCTCCATAAACAGCCTGTGAAAGAAGCCAGGCGGCCGGACAGGTGCCCCCCGAACGCGGTACGACGGACTTCCAGTCCGTCGGCTCCGGCGTGCGGCCGATGTCAATCGGCCGGTGACGCACGTGGCACGAACTTCGGTCGACGCGCCGGCGGGATGTTATGGGACGCATGGGACGCATGGGACCGATGAGAAGGGGAAGTCAAAGGGTGGCTGTCCCCGAACCGGTCCCCGAACGCGGTACGACGGACTTCCAGTCCGTCGGCTCCGGCGTGCGGCCAATGGCCTTGAAGTTCTCTGCTTCCGGGCGAAAATCGCCCTCAATCCCCCCTCTCCCCTTCGAGGAGATCGTCCAGCTTTCAGACGGAAGTTTTTGCTGAGTTTTCTGCAGCTCGCTGGAGTCGATCGAGGCACTGGATGG
>JBJTOP010000164.1:0-10815 GCA_046074645.1 Planctomycetaceae bacterium
GACGGTACCTTGTTCTACGACCACCTTGATTTCAATGGAACCCTTGGGAACATCTGGGTCGTAAACGGCGTGGCCCAACCATTCTTTCGGGTTCAGCGACGCAAATACCGCTTGCGGATTCTGAATGGCTGCAACGCGCGGTTTCTCGAGCTAAAGCTCAGCACAGGACAACCATTCCTGCGAATCGGCAAGGATTCATGGCTCTACCCACAGCCGCTTGAGCAGTCCACGATGATGCTGTCTTCCGGAATGAGGGCTGATGTGATCATCGACTTTACAGACGCTCCGTCCGAGGTCTTCCTGCAAAATATTCTGATGCAGAACGATGGCCGGAAGCCGCAAGGGTCCCTCGATGCACCAGTTCGACTTGATGTGCCTGTTCCGTTTATGAAGTTCGTCGTTGAGGGAGAGCGACAGCCAGACAGCGCCACTGTTGCTCTGGGAACATCCCTGCGACCGCACCACCAGTTGCAGCGAAGCGATGCTGTGATGACGCGCGTATTCGAGTTCCATCGCAGAAATGGCGCCTGGCAAATCAACAACCGCTTCTTTGACCCTAATCTGGCAAACGCCACTCCAACACTTGGTACTGTGGAGCGCTGGATTTGCCGCAACGGCAGCGGCGGTTGGTGGCATCCGGTGCATTTTCACCTCGAGTCCCACCAGATCATCAGCCAGAATGGCAGCACTCCGCGTCCGGAAAATCGGTTTAAAAATGACCTGCTCATACTTGACGGCGGCAGCGAGGTTGAGGTGCTCATGGCGTTTCGAACATTCAAGGGACCCTTTGTGTTCCACTGTCACAACGTGGAACATGAGGACATGCGGATGATGTTTGCCATGGATCCACGAGTGACACCGACGACCTCTCCGAAACCCATTCAGGTCAGCTTCCCCTGAAGAACTGCTCACGGGTATCAGTCTGGTGGCCATGCGGCCACCAGACCGTCCCGATCCTGAACTCCACGCTCCCGCACATCCTCGCCATCGCACTTGTTTAATTGGGACCTGCAGATGTCGATTTTTTCCCGTTCAGTTGAACTGGCCTGCGCAGTTTTCGCTGTGGCCTCCGGGCTTGCAGTTTCGTCTTTTTCAGGCTACCCGGCACGGCCTGATTCACCAGTTCGCGAAGCCATCTCGAACACTGTTGCGACAGAGACGCCCGGAAGGGGGGCCGTTGCTGAACTCGAGATCTCCTCCAGTCTCAGTGCGGAACCATTGCCACCGGCACAGGGGCCGCGGCAGACGGAACTTTTCCCGGACGTACAGCTAGTTGATCAGGCGGGCAATCAGCATTTATTTCGTTCCGACTTCGCCATTGGAAAAGTTCTTTGTCTTGCTATGTTCTACACACGTTGCGACGGAAGTTGTCCAGGCACCATCTCAAAGGTCCTGAAACTGCGTCGCAGCCTGACAGAAGAGTTTGGTCGCGAGAATTTGCACTTCGTCTGCCTCACGCTTGATCCACTACACGATCAACCAGAAGTTCTGCATCGATACGCTGCTGCGCTCGGCGTTGAAAACGACAGGAATCTTGCTCCAATTTTTTTCTGCACTGGCACTCCAGAGAACCTCAACTCACTCCGACGATCCCTCGGGATGTACGATCCTGATCCCGCCATCGATGCGGACATCCGCCAGCACGCAGCCAAGATCCTCTTTGGAAACGACATGCTCAACCGCTGGAGCGGCATGCCGGCCGGACTGCCTTTTGAAGATCTGTACGAGACTGCCCTCCGTATCGCAGGTACGTCAGAGAGGCAAAAATTCTCGACTCGACTGGCAATTGACGGACGCAAATGACTGCAGTCCATAGTGGAACGGCAATTAAAAAGCCGCTGCGCTCAGGCTGAATCAACACTCAGTCGGAGACCGCGGTCGGTCCAGCAGGCTCAAGCCACATGCCAGCCGTTGACTTATGATCAGCGCGAAAAAAAACTGTCGCTGTTTTGCCGGTTTTTCTATGCACATTTGGCGATTGCCGGCAGCAGATTACCACCAAACGTTCTCTTTGCTGTCTCCGGCTCTCCCCATCTGTGGGTGAGACGTTGCATTTGTTAAACAAGTGAATCTTGCTGTCAACATTGCTTGACATTTTTTCGTTACACAGCGTCCCACAATTCGTTTTTACGAGGTCATTTGTCTGCCAGGTTTCTGGTCAGATGGAAAAATCAGACGTGGAACTCCCTTTTTTGCCCCCTGCAATCGTTACAGCTTACCTGATCGGAAGCAGGGAATCGCAAACTCCGATGCGTGGCAATTAGTTTGCCCTATGGTGGTCTATGGCACAAACAGTGCGAGTTCGTAAACGCAGATTCAACTCTGCTCGCACTTTTTCATACACCTCAGCGCGTCCGGACAGACATCATGAAACGCTCAGATGAAAAATCCCGCAGGCATCTGCTGCGGCAAGCCGCTTCCGTTGCTCTGGCCACCACCGCTGCGGCCGCTATTGCTCAGGACCCCAAAACGCGTACAGGCGGACCTTCCATTCCCAAAACGGGTCCACGAACCCCATCAATTCCAAAACCCGGTGCCGGACCGATCACGCCCCCGGTCAACCCAACGCCCACTCCAAAACCCCCCGGGCCTGTGGGCGACACCGTGGTCGGTTCGTTTCGCTACACCCCATTCACAGTACCACTTCCAATTCCGCAAATTGCCACCCCCGTTGGTATCGGCAGGGCTCCGTTTACTCCCGGTGACTGCTTCCACGGGATTGCCCCAGAGTACTTCGACCGTCGGTCTTCTGAATCTCATGGCCTGCCGTGGTTTGAAACTGGCCCAGAGAAATACTACGAGTTCCGGATGCGACAGGCACTGATGGAGATCATTCCCGGCGTTAAAACTCCGGTGTATGGCTACGACGGGCTGTTCCCGGGGCCGACAATCCGATCTCGGGTCGGTCAACCTCTTGTGGTGCGTTTCCGGAACGACCTGCCCGTCGAAACTTCAATCCACATGCACGGTGCCCACACCCCTGCACACTCCGATGGATCTCCTCAGTTCTACGTTCTCCCTGGCCGTGCACGTGACTACTATTACCCGATGTCCGTGCCGGTTCTTAACGGCCAGCCGGACTTCTCAGAAAGTCCTTCCACGATGTGGTTCCATGACCACGCGATGGACATCACTGCTCATAACGTGTGGCAGGGGATGTGTTCGTTCTGCATGTTGACCGACGATCTTGAAGACAGTCTGATCGCTGGAAATGTACTTCCCGGTGATCCCTATGATATTCCGCTCTGTCTTCAGGATCGGAAACTCAATCCGGACGGCACACTGGCCTTCAATCCGCTCGACTTCAATGGAACGCTCGGGAACATCTGGCTGACGAATGGTAAGGCACAGCCCGTACTGAAGGTCGAGCGTCGCAAGTATCGGTTCCGCTTGTTGAATGGCAGCAACGCTCGCTTCATGGAACTCCAGCTCAGCAGTGGTCAGCCATTCCTGCGGCTCGGCAAGGATACGTGGCTTTACCCTCGTGCCATCCAGCAGCAGTCGATCCTGCTCAGCATGGCTCAGCGTGCTGATGTCGTCATCGACTTTACGGATGCCCCCAACGAGGTCTTCCTTGAAAATATCCTTTCCCAGGACAGCGGTCGTGGCCCGAACGGAGCTTTCGCTCGCCGAGTGCATCAGGCCCCTATGAGGCATCTCAAGTTCGTCGTGGAAGGTCCGCCACAACCAAATTCCGCCACGGTCGATGTCGGAACGCCACTCCGTCCACACGAAGCAATCAACCCGGCCGAAGCAGTGATCACCCGTACCTTCGACTTCCATCGCCGCAATGGTGCGTGGCAGATCAATAACCAGTTTTTCGATCCCACCATCGCGAATGCCACTCCAACCCTTGGTTCTGTCGAGAAATGGATCCTCCGCAATAACAGCGGTGGCTGGTGGCACCCAATCCACATTCATCTCGAATCCCACCAGCTGATCAGCTTCAACGGCGGGCCGCCTCCGGTTGAGTTCAGCTGGAAAAATGACACCACCATGCTTGACGGTGGAGGTGTCGTCGAACTCCTGATGAGATTCCGCACCTTCAAGGGGCCATTCGTCTTCCACTGTCACAATGTGGACCACGAAGACATGCGGATGATGTTCCACTTCGATCCTCGCACGACACCTACACAGTCGCCAACGCTCATTCAGGCCAGTTACCCCTAGTCGGCCGTTCTGGTTGTCCCCTCAGTCCACGATCAACTCCTTTGCTACGCATCGTCGATTCCCACATCAATTGTCCAGGAACACACTGCATGACCAGCACCAACAGAACACGCAGGCAGACAGGATTCATGTTTCGGATCGAAGTCGCTCTCCTGCTCACCATCGTTGGCTCGGGAGCATGGATGGCGCTTCCCGGATGCTCGTCCAACTTTGTCGAAACGCAGAAAACAACTCAGAAGGCCCCCGCGACGGGCCAGTTTGGTACTGAATCTGCCTACAAACACTTAGTGGAACGCACCCGTCAAATGGATGCTCGACCACTGCAGGCCACAACCGGACCTCGTGTGTCCGATAACTTTCCAGACGTGCTGCTGACAAGTCACCGCAGCCAGTCGCTTCGCTTTCGCTCAGATCTTGTCCATAACAGGATCGTCTGTTTTGCGATGTTCTACACTCGTTGCACAGGCTCCTGCCCAGGCACCATGTCAAAAGTTCTCGCACTTCGCCGCTCACTCAGTACCGAATTCAAGCCCGAAGACATTCACTTTGTCTGCATCACTCTTGATCCCGAGCACGACGGTGTCGAACAACTTCATAATTATGCCGAAACTCTGGGCATCGACAACAATCCGGAACTTCCAGAGATTCACCTCTGCACCGGCACGAAGGAAGATGTCGATTCAGTCCGCCGAACTCTCGGAATGTACGACCTTGACCCGAAAGTTGACGCAGACCTCAGTCAGCACGCCGCAATGCTGGTGACTGGTAACGACCGCTTCAATCGCTGGGCTTCTTCGCCCTCCGGGCTCAAACTCACTGACCTCCACGAAACCGTTCTTCGTATTGCCGGCGAATCTGAACGTCAGCGCTTCGCAGGACGGTTCTCAATCGACAGTGGCTTCTCGCTCACTTCGCTGCAGGACAGTGACAAGGCAAATGGGACTCAATCCTGTTGTCAGGCAGAGGGTCAGAGCCCCGCATGCAAATGTTGCCCAGAGAACGAACAGCCAGCACAACTGACCGCTGACAGGCGATAGTGATCTGGACGACTGACCAAAACAATTCAGCCGCAGACAGCGTTTGGGCTTTCTGCGGCTGTCTATGTTATTTTACCAACGCTTTCAGTTACTTTTCCAAAGCTTTCACGGCCGCTGGGAGGTCTTTATCGACCAGACCCAGCACTCCACGACCTTCATTCAGACGATCATCGACATCGTAGCGAGTATCTTCACAGTCAATCTTCCAGAACTCTTCAATCGCCTCCCGAGACATGGCATCGGCCGGACGCAGCAGGCGGAAACCAACTCCGCGAGCAGGATCTGTGGTGAACCACCATGGGCTGCGAGGAAGGTTGGGATCATATTCTTTCCATTGTTCGTCATTGGATCCCAGTCGTGCTGCAGAGCGACAGCGGTCTGCCGGGAACTCCCATGATCCACCTCGGACGACGCGTGGATCCGGCTTCGTGCTGCGAATCCAGTTCACCGCCGCCTGCAGCGATTCTCCGGCTTTATAGGGCTCGTATCCGTCAACGACCCACTCCGCCACGTTGCCGTGAATGTCGTAAAGACCAAACGGATTCGGTTTCTTTTGCCGAACCACCTTTGAGCCGGACTTTTCAGAATTCAACTCGAACCAGGCAAACTCCCCCAGTTTCTCGGGATCGTCCCCAAAGGACCATGCCGTCGAAGAACCTCCGCGGCAGGCATACTCCCATTCCGCCTCGGTTGGCAGCCGAAACTGCTGGCTTGTAATCGCCGACAACCACTTCGTGTACTGCTTCGCGGCATACTGAGTCATTGAAACAGCAGGCTGTTTTGGATCGTCGCCAAATTCAAACGTGAAATCCGGCTCATACAGTGGTGTGGGGGCTGTGACGGAGTCAATTCGGTTTTCATCCGTCACCGTGCGAATCCCTCTCGCCTGAAACTCCTTCAGGTGCCTGTAGAGCTGCATGAAAAGCCGATATTCGGCCCAGGTAACTTCACATTCACCCATCCAGAAGGCGGCGACCGTGACTGTTCTCTGCGGGCCTTCGTCTGCGTCCCTTCCCGGCTCGCCCTCCGGACTTCCCATCTGGTACTGGCCACCCGGAATCGGAATCATTCGGAACACGACGTCGGTACCGGGAATGGTTGTTTCGTAGGGCACCATCCAGCTGTCGCGAAGTGGAACTGAAGGACCCTCAGTTGGCTTCTGAGTGACGATTCCGGGCGTTTGCCCGCTGGCTGTGATTTCGAAAAGACTCAGACACAACGCCGCTACGCACACAAATACAGTCAGGCGCATGGAGAACGGGGCTTTCAGTTTTCGAGGAGGGAACGAGGAATCAGGGGGCGGGGCGAGCATCCTCGGAAGACATCAGCCCCGCGGGGCTGCTCCGGGAGGGCGAGGCGGAGCTTTGGCTGCTTTTTTGGCCGGAGCACCACTGCTGAAAACTCGCTGCACTTCCTCCAGGGAAGTCTTTCCCTCGGCTACGAGGCGAATTGCGTCCTTTTGCAGAGTTGTTTGCCCCTCTGTGTTCATCTGAGCTTTCACGGCTTCCGGGCTGAGTTTTGTGGCGACAACTTCCTTCATTCCAGCGGACATTTCCAGCAGTTCAAAGGCCGCCACCCGTCCGTGATAGGGCAGGCCAGCACACGGCTTGCACAATTCCTCGATCGTTTGTGCTTTCGGATCGTCCGGAGGTGGAGGCGAAGGGGCGCGGTAGAGCACTGTGGTTTCGGGAGGAAGTCCAAGTTTTTTCAGCAGCACCGGATTGGGTCGGAATGCCTGTTTGCAGTCATCGCAGAGCTTTCGAATCAGTTTTTGTGTGAGTACGGCTCGGAGGCCCTTGATGACCGCATCGACTCCGACCCATTCGATGACTTTTTTCAACGCTTCGAATGGCGTATTTGCAGGAATCTCGACAATGAATGCGAGCCGATCTGCGTACTGGAAAATGACCTGAGCATCCTTTGGGTTGAGCGGATTCATGAAGATCACATCGGCTTCCCGCCGAATGATTCGGTCGAAGGAAATCTCCAGATCATGCCCTTCCTCCGGCTTGAAATCCGTCACATTGATCAATTCCTTACCTTTGAGATCCGCAAGGTTAAATACCTGATACAGGTAAGGATCGACGCAGTGCAGAGCAACGATTGAGAGTGTGGTCACACCAGTATCGGGTGGGCCGCACACCAGGACCACTCCGGAGCGGTCCGCCGTCATATTGCGGAGCCTGGTCTTGACGGTGTCGGGCATGCCAACTTCTGCTGGTCGCTGGCGGATCACCTTGCGGTTTTCGATCTTCACCCGCAGTTTCTCTGCACCGGCCCCGATGGGGGTGGAGTCCACCATCAGATTCCAGCCGATTTTGTCAAATTCTGCCTTAATTCCACCGAAATGAGCTGATGCGCGGTCTTCGGGATTCAGACCAGCAAGCAGCTTGACCACCTGGATCATGGCCATCCCCTTCGGCCCCGGAATGACGCCGGCCGGATAGGGCATTCCGTCGATCATGTATTTCACCGAAACACGGCCCTCCCGCGGTTCCAGATGAATGGTGTGAGCGCGGCGTGAGAGTGCGTCGGAGAGCATTTGTTTGGCGGGTACGAGGGCTGCCTGCACAAGGCGAGCGTGGGCCTTCAGATTGGCCTCACGGCCAAACATCGGGCCCTGAAACAGTACCTGTTCCACATCCGCCGCCTCAGCGTTCTCTGCGGCGCCCTTTGCTGCCGCTGCCTTGGGATCGACTTTCTTTGGATCCGGTTTCCCAGCCATGGACTCTGTCCTGCGAGGTGAACATGTGTATGACGGCCAACAATCAGGATAACTTTTCCTGCCAGTGCGACAATGTACGGCACAAAGCCAGGGGAATCCACTGCAGCGAGCGACATTGGGATTTTCAGGGCGAATTCCCTGCCAGTCGCGCCGCTTCGACTGCTGTCAGTGCTCTGCCGAAAATCGCGGGTTCATCCAGCCGTCCTTCCCAGTTGGCAACATTGTCGCTGCGGCCACCCAGCCAGATCTGGGGAATCGAAACTTCCCCTGCCTGCCCGGAAAACTCTGGTTTTCCATTGAGATACACCTGCAGCCGCTCGCCGTCCCGCACCAGCGTCAGATGATTCCACGTCCAGCGAGGTATCTCTGTGGTCCCGGCAAGTAATTCGCCGCCGCCACTTTGAAAAATCAGCCTTCCGGTATTTCCCGAGTTGCCCCCTATTCCCAAATGCTCGCCAAATCGGCTCACCCCGCCGTCATAGTCCCTGGAATACAGCCAGCCAGCGACTTCACGTCCGGTTGCCGGCATTCCATTCCAGAACCACAGCGACACGGAATACTGACTTGCCAGATCTTCTGCCCGAAATGCCAGGCGTCCTCCGCAGAAATGCATGCAGCGATTCAAAGCCGATTCGCCACAAAATGACTCACTGCGAGGCCCCTCCAGCCAGAATGTAACGCCCGGTTCGATTTGCGCATGTCGATGATGTCCGCTGGAATCCGCAGCCACTGGCGCGTGGAATTCATGCAAACGCCACCATGCCAGCGGTCGCAGGTTTCGCATATGCTCCGCCGCTGCGCCTTCCGGAAGCACCCATGGACGCCGCGCTCGACCACTGACAGCCTCCAGCAGCCGGATAGCGCTCTGTGCGATTCGCGGTTCTGCAGTCACTTCCAGGCCGGCCGACCGGGCCGCCCACGTGTTGTAGCCCCCCAGCGGGTGCTGCTCTGGTGGCGGAATATAGCCGTCCCCGCCGTTTGCCAGTTCAATCACCATCGTATCCGAGAGCGGACTTGCTGCCTTGATCTTGAGACCCGTCACTGCATAGGTTTCATTTGGGGTTGTGGCTATCCCGATGTCACCGATTCGAAGGGCCTGCACCACCACTTCCGTTTGCTGCATCTCGTGCAGCAGTAGTTGCTCTCTCGCATACACCTGCACCTGATCCTTCGGCAACTGGCCCGACAACGGCTCGACAATCCGCTGTGACCACTCAAGAAGCTGGCGATTGGGGACGCGATACACCATCGGCAGCCGCTCTTCCGCCATCGAAATCGTCACGTCCCCGCGATACTGCACCTGCGAAAATGCCTTCACCGCCAGATCACTCAGACCCGCTGCGTATTCTTCAATTTTCAGTTGCGGATTCCACGTCTCCGGACGCATGTAATCCCGTCTCCAGATATCTCCGCTGCAGCCATGTGACATCATCGCCACAAAGTTTGAATTCGGAGCAATCGCGCGTTCAAGGTTGCCTGCGAACAGTCCGAAGTAATCTGCACTGATGTCGCTGTCACCAAAGTAATGCATCGAGAAATTTGCCAGCAACGCCATGGGACGCCCGTCGGCCGTCTGCAAAGCGATCATTGAAAGTTCAGGGTCCTCAGGACCTGCTTCGCCTGTGACATCATCAGGATTTGCACCGGCGTGCATGTTCGCTCGCACTGTGCGATTGCCAAATGGATCTTCAACCACTCGATCCGGTCGCCGAATCCACTGCCTGAGTGCCGTGTAATCCGGTGCTGGTATCCTCGCAAATCCAATCTTTGCCGGTTCCAGCTTCGTCTGCGCCTTCACAATGCACTCCACCAGACGCTCACGCAGGAACGGCACATAATCCGGGTCAGCGTCCGTTCCCAGACAACCCATCGAAGCTGGTGCCGAGTGAGCGTGAGTGGCCGCAATCAGCAGATGACTGGCTGGAATTCCCGTTCGGGCCGTCGCGATTGCCTTGACATCATCGAGCAGCTGACGCCCCATCATGCAGCTGTCCACAATGACGATTGCCAGACTCGTCGAACCATCGGTACAGACAAAAGATCGTGCCGTGACAGGAGTTTTCACCTTGTCCAGACTGCGGCTGGTCATTCCACCATTCACAAGGACCGGAAACTTCTGCGGAGTCACGTCCACCACCGCCGCACCAGCTTTGAACACTCCGTCACCGGCCAGTAAACAGGGCAGCGCGAGAAAAATAAATCCACACGCCAGACCCAATTCCGTCAAAAAACGCATGATCCACTCCATACACGGGAATCAAAGAATGATTCCGGAATCCTATCCTGCACCACCACCTGAACTCCAGCGACACGGATTCACGAATCGTACGATCAGCAGGGTGTAACAAGGATCGCTGATGAAGAAACGTCGCAAAACCCACAGGAATCCAGTCTCTGTCGCGTCTCCGGAAGGCCCGTCGTCCTGAACACGATCTCACCATTGACAACGCGATTCGCCAGCGGGTCAACCGTCAGCTTCAACTGGCCACGACATCAAAGCATTCTGCGACGCGTTCTGTGAGTAAAAGCTCAGACTTTTCGCGGTCAGCGCCCAGCCGCCACCCACGCTTCCGGTTCACTGAATTTCCACATCAGCGAACGGCCAGGTCGGATTGGTTTTGGGATCCGGCGAGCGGGCCCGTGGCCCAATGGCGTTGAAGTTCTCTCTATCCTCGCGAAAATCAGCCTCACCCCCCCTCTCCCCTTCGAGGGGAGAGGGGACGGGGGTGAGGGGTCAAAGAACACTGCCAGTCCCCTCGTCAACACTTCCACGACCCTGTGAATCCAGCATCCTTCTGCACGGTCTGTGCTTCGCGTGGCAGGGGCGTGTCACCCCTCACCCCCTACCCTTCTCCCCGGGCGGGGGAGAGGGGAGCCAGATGC
>JBJTOP010000165.1:0-5670 GCA_046074645.1 Planctomycetaceae bacterium
CACCCCAACCCGAAAAATGAACTGACTGTGGGATTTGGCAGTGGCGGCACCAGCTACGCGATCACCACCCATGGAATCGACGCATGGTGTGTGGAGATTGAACCTGAAGTCCCGCGGGCCGCAGAACTGCTGACGCAGCAGAACCTTGACGTGCTTGGGCATCCCCGCTTCCGACTCATCATCAACGACGCGCGGGATCACCTGATTGCCGGGCAGCAGTGGTACGATGTGATTGCAACGGATGTGACCAATCTGCAGTATCGGCAGAACAGCAGTTTGTACACGGTGGAATATTTTCAGCGAATGCAGGGGCGATTGAATCCGGGCGGAATTGCGTGCGCGTGGATTCCGCTGGCGGCGATCAGTACGGACGAGTTACGGATACTGATGCGCGGATTTCAGCAGGTGTTTCCGCATGCGACGTTGTGGTTTCTGAATCACACGCATACGAACTTTGGCATTCTGATTGGGACACCAGAACCGCTGCGGGTGGATTATGGGCGGCTGGAGTCGGGCATGGCGATTCCGGCTGTTCGCGAGAATCTGGCGCGAATCAGTATTCAGGATCCGTTGCAGGTGATCCACAGTCTGCATCTGGATGAAGCTGGCTATCGTCGATTCTGTGGCAGCGGTGTGCTGCATACGGACGACAATCCGGTGCTGGAGTTCAGTTCCCCGCTGTCGTTTCATCAGTACAACCAGACGTTCCGCCAAAACCTTGCAGAGACTTTGCGGTTTCGTCCTTCCGATCTGCGGCCATTCGTGACTGGCTTGCCAAAGCTGCGTGCTGCCGACTGGGATGCTCACGCCACAGCAGCGACGATCTTCTGCCGGGTGCTGGTCTGTTTCTACGACGTGCTGATGGCTCAGGGACGAAGTGACATGGGCGAGGTCCTGCAGACGTTACGAAAAGCTGTCGGTCTGGCTGAAGCGGGCCTTGCAGCCAACCCGACTGATGGTTCTCGGGAGCGATTTTATACAGCATTTTTCGATCAGGCTCAGCAGTGGCTGCAGACTGCGGCAAGGCAGGAGTGAGTGATGGGACTACTGGCGGGTACAAAGTTTGACCGGCCACCGCACTGCGAGCGGTGTGAGAAGCCGGAAACCGAATGCAAATGTCTTCCAGTTGAACGGCCGGCAGCCGCGCGTCCGTCGGGGTCAAGATCGGTGCGTGTTGGAGTCGAGAAACGCAAACACGGCAGGACAATGACGGTGGTGCGGGATTTGAGCCCGGACCGGGATGACCTGCCTGGCCTGCTCACCCTGCTGAAATCCGCCTGTGGTGCCGGCGGTACGATTTCCGAGGGTTTGCTGGAGATTCAGGGAGCGCAGCGGGAACGGGTGAGCAGCGAGTTGTTGAAACTGGGGTATAAGGTGCGATAGACGGGATTGGGCGGAGTCGATGGCGTTTCCCGATGCGTGATTTCAGCGATCACTGGAAATTGTCCCCATGCGAAAGCTGGTCCTGGCAGCTCACCGCCCTACAGCCGTTTCAGGTTCTACTCGCTTTTCAAACGTCAGAATTTCCGTCATGATACCGCGAAGAGGGGTTTCCGTCCGCTCAAGGCTCAGCCGAATCCCGCGGGTTACCGATCATCGCCGGTGAATCATTTTTTGCCGGGCATCGGTCTGGCACAGATTCCCTGCTCGATGCTGCAACCCGACCGGCGTAAAAGCTGGGTGCGGCGGTTGGTGTCCCGTAATAAAACTGAACAGTCCGCTGAAATCCGTTTTTGAATCCCACAGGAGCACTTGCATGACTCATACTGCCCCCAGGCTGCATAACGCCATGTGGCCTGGACTCGTCGGAAAAGGCTCCGGCGAAGGCCAGGAACCCGCCATCAGCCTTGAGCGCATGCTGCAGCTGACCGCGGCCGCGAACGTCAACGGAGCAAAGTTCGATGGCATCGACTACTTCCTGTTTCTGCCGCACACCGACCCCGAGGCCAGCGACGACGAAATCCTTCGGATAGCCGACCAGATCGCTGGCTACGGGTTTTCCGTCGGATCGCTTGTTGCTCCTGTCTGGCCGGGCACCGTGGGTGACTCTGCCATGGGCGACGACGTGTCCCGCGAAAAGTTTCTGAGTGCCGTTCGGATGGCCTGCCGGATAGCGGGAATTTTTGAACGTCATGGCATCCGCAAGTACGGTGTCATCCGCATCGACTCTGCTGAATTCGGCGTTGCCAAGTGGCGAGAAAACCCAAAGACGAGCACATCGAAGATTGCGGGAACCTTCCGGGAAGCCGCTAAGATCGCCGCGGACCACGGTCAGCGGCTCGCAGCCGAAGGCGAAATCTGCTGGGCGGGCATGCACAGCTGGAAGGACATGCTGAACCTGCTTGAAGAGGTCGGAATGCCGCAGTCGCTGGGCTTCCAGGCAGACCTTGCTCATACCTATCTGTATCTTCTGGGCTACAACGCACCGGAATGCGCGCTCGTCCAGCCCGGTTATACGGATGCTGAATTCTGGGCCGCCTACAAGACGATGACTGACATGCTGCGTCCGTGGACAATTGATTTCCACGTCGCTCAGAACGATGGTCAGGTGCACGGCGCCGGTTCCCACGACAAGACCGGCAAGCACTGTCCTGCCGACGACCCCAACGGCAAGCTCGACATCGTCAAGTGTTCAGAATACTGGCTCAAAGGCGCCAGCGACCGCGGCATCCACCATATCTGCTGGGACGGCTGCATGTTCCCCAACAGCACGCTTGAAAACCCATCGACCTGGAACACCATTCTTGACACCATGCTGCGCGTCCGCTCAGCCTGCGGCTGGAACTGATTCGCCACACCCCGCAGCTCACAATTTTTCCCTCAAAGGTCCCCACCAATATGTCCCATCAAAAACCACTCAACATCGGTCTTGTGGGCTACGGCTTCATGGGCCGCACCCATTCAAATGGTTACAAACGGGTCAACGACTTTTTCCCTGAGCTGCAGTACCGCCCGGTGCTGAAGGCCATTTGTGGTCGGAGTCAGGATCAGGTTCAGAAATTCGCAGATCAGTGGCAGTTCGAATCCACCGAAACCGACTGGCGAAAGCTCATCGAACGCAGCGATATCGATGCGATTGATATCTGCACCCCAAATAACTCGCACGCCGAAATCGCCATCGCCGCCGCTCAGGCCGGAAAAATGGTGCTCTGCGAAAAACCGCTCGCCATGGACCCTGCGGAAGGCGAGAAGATGGTGCATGAGGTGGAAAAGGCCGGTGTGCTGAATACGGTATGGTACAACTACCGTCGAGTCCCCGCAGTATCACTGGCGAAGCGACTGATTGACGAAGGGCGACTTGGACGCATCTTTCACTACCGCGCCAACTTTCTGCAGGACTGGACCATCAACGCGGATCTCCCGCAGGGTGGTACGGCCTTGTGGCGGCTGGATGTCGCCGCTGCCGGCTCCGGTGTCACGGGGGACCTGCTTGCTCACTGCATCGATACCGCCATCTGGCTCAACGGTTCGATCAACAGTGTGACTGGCATGACCGAAACGTTCGTCAAGGAGCGCAAACACAATCTGACCGGCAAAGTTGAAAAGGTCGGCATTGACGATGCCTGTGCGTTTCTCTGTCGCTTCAGCAACGGCTCACTGGGGCTCTTCGAATCCACTCGCTACGCCCGTGGCCACAAGGCGTTGTACACTTTCGAAATCAACGGCGAAAAAGCCTCGATCAAGTGGGACCTGCACGACTTGCATCGCCTCGAATACTTCGATCACGGCGACGATTCGGTGATCCGCGGGTGGCACCAGGTGCACTGTACTGACGGCGACATGCCTTACATGAACAAATGGTGGGTTCCCGGCCTGCAAATCGGCTACGAACATACTTTTGTGCACCAGGTCGCCGATTTTCTTGCAGCCGTCGAATCGGGTAAACCGTGCAATCCCACTTTCCGCGATGCATTGGAAACGCAGAAAGTCTGCCAGGCAGTGCTCGACAGCGCAAAATGCGGGCAGTGGAAGGAAATTGCATAGCCCGCCTGATTCCGCGCGGGTATAATTCCCGAACAACACCCAGCAGGGCGGCCGAAGCCATCTTCAGCCGCCCTGCTTTGTTTGTCTCAGGACCAGACACCGGTTTCAAGCCGAATGTCTGTGTTCCTGCGCGCCGTTTACAGCTCGTTACTTTTCAAGATTCCTCTCTTCCCCACCACCGTTCAGGTCACGCCATGGAACGCCAGCCCATCTCCCGCGAAGGTTACGACAAACTCCGTGAAGAAGTCCGCCTGCTTGAAGAGGTGGAAATGCCGGCGGTGGCTGAACGCATCAAGATCGCCCGCGAGGAGGGCGACCTGAAGGAAAACGCCGAATACCACTCCGCGCGTGAGCTGCAGGGGCTTCTGCAGGCCAAAATCAACCAGCTCCGCAGCAAACTCGGCAGCTGCTACATTGCCGAACGTTCCGAAGGCCCGAAGGACAGCGTCGAATTCGGTGCCAGGGTGACTGTGAGTGTCGATGGTGACCAGGAGATTTATGAACTGGTCGGCCCGGGAGAAGAAGACTACGAAGGCGACGTCATGAAGATACTCACCACCAGTCCCATTGGCAGTGCCATGATGGGCAAGAAGGTGGGGGACAAGATCGAAGTCGCAATTCCTCGCGGAAAACTGCGGATGCAGATCGTGGCCATTGAATAGCCATCCTCGATCGCATTTTTTTCAAAATCCACCCTTGGCGCCTCTCCAAATCCCCTGTACCATACCAGTGTTGGGCTAAAACCCAACACCTGAATGGATGCGGATTGTTTTGGGTAATTCGGGCGATCACTTCGGGTTGACATTCTGGAAAAAGGGGTGCGGTCATGCTGGTTTTAAAACGTCGCAAGGGTCAGGAAATTGTCATCAACGGCCAGATTCGGATTCTGGTCATCCAAACCGGCGAAGGCAGCTGCAGTCTCGCCTTTGAAGCTCCGGACAGTTGTCGGATTCGTCGTGGAGAGCTGCCTGCGTTCGACCGCACATTTGCGGACCCGATCTGTCATTCCGCGGCTGCCGAACTGCAGGTGCACTGATGGTGCAGCACGTGGGACAGCTCATCCGTCAGGCGCGTCAGGCTCGCAACATTTCTCTGCGGGGCCTTGCGGGTCAGATTGGCATTCATTTCAGTCATTTGTCCAAGATCGAAAACGGCCAGGATCAAATAGGTCGTGACGCGTTGTTGCGTCTATCAGAGATTCTGCAGCTGGACGCTGATCTGCTCCTTGGCGAGGCGGGCCACCAGGTTCGTCCTTTTCGTGTGCTTGGCGATGTAGCAGCGGGTGTCCCGATCGAAGCGATGGAAAACGTCGAAACATTCGATCTTGCCCGCTACTACGATCCTCAGCAACATTTCCTGCTCCGGGTGAAAGGCGATTCGATGATTCTGGATGGCATCCACGACCAGGATCTGGCCATCATTCGCCACGCACAGACAGCCACCAACGGAGACACGGTTGTGGCCATCGTGGACGATCAGGAAGCAACGCTCAAGCGCTATCGCCGCGTCAGTTCAACCGTGGTCCTGATCCCCGCCAACGAACAGATGCAGGAAATGGTCTTTCCCGCTTCCCGCGTACGGATCTGCGGAATACTCACCGGACTCATCCGCACCGGACTGCGCTGAATCCTCAGGACACCAGGCTCCATGCAACCGCCGTCATCACCGCCGTCACCCTCGTCCACT
>JBJTOP010000166.1:0-15311 GCA_046074645.1 Planctomycetaceae bacterium
TCCCTGGCAGCCGGCAGCAACAGAGCCTGTTCCGCAGCTCCAGGAGACTGCAATGACGTTATCTGTTCTGGAACGCCCCACACTGGTGCTCAACCGCAACTGGCAGCCGGTCGCCGTCTGTACGGTCGCGCGGTCGCTCACCAAGGTCTGGAACCAGTCCGCCAGGATTGTGGATCCGGCCTCGTTTCAGCTGTACACGTGGGAAGACTGGACTCACCTGAAGCCCGCCGAGGGCGATCCGGTGATTCGCACCCAGTGGCTGAATCTGAAAGTTCCCGAGGTGATTACGCTGGTTCGCTATGATCGCCTGCCGACAAGAATTGTGGCATTCAGCCGTCGCAACGTGTTCAAGCGGGACGGATTTACCTGTCAGTACTGTGGTTGTCGTCCGGGCAGTGAAGAGCTGACAATTGACCATATTATTCCGCGTTCGCGGGGTGGCACATCGACCTGGACCAACTGCGTGCTGGCCTGCATCGAATGCAACACTCGCAAAGCCAATCGCACTCCCGAGCAGGCGTGTATGCCGCTCCGACAAAAGCCGGTCCGGCCAATGTGGAATCCGCTGTACGCCCCCCACGGCGTACGAATTGAAAGCTGGTCCCGGTTCGTCAGCGAAGCCTACTGGAACGTCGAACTCGAAGAAGAGTAAACTTCGGGCAGGGTGTCGTTCATTCTGCGAGCCCTGCCCGTTTCTTCCCTCCGTCTGCCGCAGAATTTACCGTCTGCCGCGGGAACTGGTGGCTTTGTCTGTTGCCCCGCTGCCGGTTTGCCTGCCAGAATACGTGCATCGGACGCCTTCGAACCGACTGCGGTCCATCCGCCACTTTCCCGCCTGTATCCTCAAGTCCCTCTGAAGTGACTCTGATGACCCCCGACACTGCCACCCTTGCCCCGCCAACTGCCCCGCTCACCAAAGCTGGTGCCACCCCCGCACCGGCCCCTCCCACCACATCTGCCAGTTCCTCCCGCCAGCACTTTGCCATTCACTTCGGCAACGAACCGGGGTCCAACGCCGTTCGCGATGTGATCGACAGCACCGAGCCACATTCCCTTCGTACTTTCACTCCCAGCCAGGCGGTGCTTGCCCGTTCCGCCGGCTGCTTCCACTGGACTCCGGAAGGTCGCCGACTGTACGACTTCACCTCAGGGGTGCTTGTGGCGAATCTCGGGCACAACCCGCGCCGGTGGATGCAGCGTTTCGTCAAATACATGGGCTGGAACGCCGCCGACTTCAGCGGCTCTGACGAAGGCTACTTCCAGGCGGCGACCATGACCGCATACAACGCTCTCACCAGCCTCGAAGCCGAAGCCAGCCAGCGATTGCTCGCCAACCTCCAGGCTGCTCACGGCGGCAATCGTCTGCAGACTGTCGTCTGGGCCGCCTCCGGTTCTGAAGCCGTTCAGAAAGCCATCTGGGCCTGCATGCGTTTCGACCCGGCACGGCCCGGAATTCTCGCCACAAGGTTCGGTTTCCACGGCAAAAAGGGACTCAGCGGCGCCGTCACTGGTTCAGAAACCGACCCTGAACGTGATCCCCGCGTACGATTCATCACCTTTCCCCGCGAAGAATGCTCGGACATCGATCACCCCCAGAAAGCCTTCGATCCCGCCTGGTACCGCACAGAACTCGAACGCGTCTGGAACGAATCCGGCGGAACCCTTGGGTGCCTGATTACCGAACCCTATCTCGGGGGTGGCGGCAGCTACCATCCGCCACGCGCCTACCATGCTCTCCTGCAGGACTTCTGCCGCGAAAAAAACATCCTGTTTATTCTCGATGAAGTCCAGTCCAACTTTGGCCGCACCGGAAGCATGTACGCGTTCGAAAGCTACGGCATCGAGCCGGACTTTGTCTGTCTTGGCAAAGGACTGGGCAATGGTGTCCCCGTGAGCGCCGCAGTGGGCAGGCGGGATATCTGTGATCAAATGGGTTACGGCGCCACCTCTGACACCTGGAGCGCCAATCCGCTTTCCTCCGCTGCCGTGCTCGCAACGCTCGATGAATTCGAATCTACCGACATCATCGCGCGCACCCGCCACCTCCACACACTCTGCCTTGAAGGCCTGAAACGACTCAAACAAACTGGCCTGATCGTCAAAGTTCGCGGAGAAGGAATGGTGTTTGGCATCGAGTGTGGTCCGCACGGCACCAAAACGCCAGCTCAGACGGCCAACGCCATCGTCGAACGCTGCTATCGCGGTAACGCCTCCGGTGACGGCATTCACCTTCTGGGACCGCTTGCCGGCTGCGTGATTCGCGTCAGTCCCCCCATGACCATGTCCGACTCCGACGCACTGCATTCCATCGCCTTGCTGCAGGCCTTCTGTGAAGAAGTCGCGGCCTCCTGAACCGCTCCGCTGGTCAGGCAGACTGCCTTCCAATCCCGCCCAAAGGAATCAATGCCATGCAAGTCGCTTCGCAGGTCGCCGAACTCCTTCGCCGTCGCTGGTTTCTGAAGGATTGCAGCCTTGGTCTCGGTGCCATCGCCGCCTCAGGTTTACTGCAGTCTGAAGGCCGCAGTGACTCAACCGATCCCACGGGACCACTGTCGCCGCGAAAGCCCCACTTTCCGGCGAAGGCCAAACGCGTTATCTACATGTTTCAGGCAGGTGCCCCCAGCCATCTGGAACTCTTCGATCACAAGCCCGAGCTCGCTCGTCGCAACGGTCAGCTTCCTCCTCCGGAAATCCTGCAGGGCTACCGCGCAGCCTTCATCAACCCCAAATCTGCATTGCTCGGGCCACGCTTCACATTCCAGAAATCCGGTCAATGCGGCATGGAACTCAGCGAAGTGCTCCCGCACACTGCTGCAATCGCGGACGACATTTGTCTGATCCGGTCCATGCAGACTGACGCCGTCAACCACGCGCCAGCTCAGATCTTCATGAACACCGGTTCCCAGCAGTTCGGCCGCCCCAGCTTCGGCTCGTGGACGCTCTATGGACTCGGCAGCGAATCCCAGGACCTCCCCGGCTTTGTGGTGCTCACCAGTGCCAAAGGCACCAGCGGCGGTGCCAGCAACTACGGCAGCGGGTTCCTGCCAACGATGTATTCCGGAGTTCCCTTCCGCAGCAAGGGTGATCCGGTACTGTACATTTCCAATCCGCCCGGTGTGGACAGCGAATCACAGCGCGCAGCACTCGATACGCTGGAACGACTCAACCAGCTTTCGCTCGGCACTGTCGGCGACCCAGAAATCGCCGCACGCATTCAAAGCTACGAAATGGCCTTCCGCCTGCAGACCAGCGCCCCTGAGCTGATGGACATCCGCGGCGAATCCAGACAGACACTCGAACGCTACGGCATCAACGATCCCTCCGAAGCCAGCTTCGCCCGCAATTGCCTGCTCGCTCGCCGGCTCGCCGAACGCGGTGTCCGCTTTGTTCAGCTGTTCCACGAAGTCTGGGATCAGCACGGCAACCTCACCGGCGGCGTGCGACAAAATGCAAAGGACACAGACAAACCCTCCGCAGCACTCGTCACTGACCTCAAAGAACGCGGACTCCTCCAGGACACGCTGATCGTCTGGGGCGGTGAATTCGGACGAACTCCCATGGTGCAGGGCGGCAACGACGGCCGCGATCATCACAACCGATGCTACAGCCTGTGGCTGGCTGGAGGCGGCATTCGCCCCGGCACCATCTGGGGCGCTTCCGATGAACTCGGATTCCAGCCCGCTGAAAATCCCGTCCACGTCCACGATCTCAACGCCACTCTCCTGCATCTGCTGGGAATGGACCACACACGACTCACCTACCGTTTCCAGGGCCGCGACTATCGTCTCACCGATATCCACGGCAAAGTCGTCGATGGCATCCTCGCCTGATGTTTCCTTCTCACCCACGAACACCTGCATCCCCGGAGCTCTTCGCAATGCCCCAAAGCCTTCGCCCACACATGGTCCGTGCGGCTGCCTGTCTCATCGCAGTCCTCTCCCTGATCCCCCAGTCAACCGCTCAGACCCTGCGCCTGTACGTCGGGACCTACACAACAGGTGAAAGCAGCAGCAAGGGCGTCTACACCTGCGAATTTAACACCGAGACCGGCCGGATTACTCAACCTGTACTCGCCGCTGAACTCAAAAATCCCTCCTTCCTCGCCATCCACCCCGCAGGTCGCTTCGTCTATGCGGTCAATGAATTCAGCGAAGGCGGTGGCCGCGGCAAAGGAGGCGTCACGGCGCTCGAAGTGCAGCCCGATGGAAGTCTGAAGAAGATCAACGACCAACCCTCACCCGGAGGTGCTCCCTGTCACTGCAACGTCGACAGCACCGGCACCACCCTGCTCATCGCCAACTACGGCGGGGGCAACGTGGTCGCTTATCCAATCGCTGCAGATGGCTCCCTTCAACCAGCATCCAGCGTCCAGGAGCATGTCGGCAGCAGTATCGATAAATCCCGACAGGAAGCCCCGCACGCCCACTCCATCAACCTCAGCAGTGATAACCGCTTCGCCTACGCCGCCGACCTCGGTCTCGATAAAATCCTCATCTACAACTTCAACGCAGCAGCTCACACACTCACACCCGCCAACCCGCCGGCCGCCGCAGTCACTCCCGGTGGCGGACCTCGCCATTTCGCCATTCATCCATCCGGTCGCTTCGCCTGGACAAATAACGAACTGACCATGATCGTCACCGGGTTCCGTCGCAACCCCGAAGATGGCAGTCTGTTTCCAATTCAGGAGATCACCACTATTCCCGGCGGTTACAACGGTCGCAAAAGCACCGCAGAATGTCTCGTGCATCCAACAGGCAAGTTTCTTTACGTAAGCAATCGCGGACACGAGACGATCACGGTCTACACCATCGACGAAACCACAGGCCTGCTGAACTACGTCGAAAACGAAAACACCGGCGGTCGCGAACCTCGCAACTTCTTCATCGAATCCTCCGGCCGCTGGCTGCTCGCCGAAAACCAAAACACCGACAGTATTGTCGTGTTCTCCATCGACCCCAAAACCGGTGCCCTCCAGCCAAACGGGCAGTCGGTCTCCGTCGGCCGACCAGTCTGTATTCGTGCTCTGCCGACAACCAGCAAATCCTCCAGCACTCCCTGAAGCCTGAATTCCCCCGGAAACTCGCCATGCCACTCTACGAATTCGTCTGCGAAGACTGCCAGCACGAAGCTGAACTGCTGGTCGGTCGCACTGAACGCCCCAGCTGTCCCGCCTGTGGTTCTCGCCGCATGGAGAAGCTGATGAGCGCCTCAGCCGGTCGCATCGCCGGCGGCTCGCTGCCACTCGCATCCGCCTGCCCACCTCCTGAAGCCGGTCCCTGCAGCCCCCACTGCTGCCGCCTGCCCCAGTAATCTCAGCTCAGACTCCGCTATCTGCCGCGCCCCATCCCCGCCGACAAATCTCCGCGATTCAACCAACGGATGGATCAGTGTCGGTGGCGTTGAACAGGCACAGTCCGGGTGATTCCCGGTCTGAAGCCAAAGGGCACCGCGCTCATGCCGCCCATGCGTGGCGAAGAATAATTTCCACGGTGGAACTGCTGGCGTAATTCCGGGGGACCACCGGGCCTTCAAAAATTCCTGTGTCGGCTGAGGCTGCCACTTGGAAACAAATCTGATAGAATTCCCGCAATTGCCCGATTTTCGCCGGTTACCCCCGGTCTTTGCAGCTCTGTTTCCCCACTCTTTCCCGCAGTTTTCCTTCATAATCCAGCGCGTCACCGCGCTTTTTCGTATTTTCGTTTCCACACGACCTGCCGCCTGACTGGGTGTGTCCGGTCGTTCCCAGCAGCAGCGCCTTACGGCGTTTCATTTCAAAGGTGCCACCGATGGCCGTCAACCCGTATTCACCCTGCCCCTGTGGCAGCGGTAAGAAATTCAAGTTCTGCTGCCTTGACGTGGTGGCTGATCTGCAGCGTATTCACAGTCTCAGCAACAATCAGCCCGAAGTCGCGCTCAACGCAATACAGCAGCCGGCGGTCAAGCACCCCGACCGCGAATCCGTGCTGCGTGAACTGATTATCCTGCTCCTCCGCTTCAACCGCGTTCAGGATGCCCTCAATGCCTGTACCAATTTTCTCAAATCCCATCCCGACAATCCCTCAACACTCCTGATCTACGCCGACATCCATCTGCAGGCAACCGGTTTTGACGCCAGCCGCCGAATCGTGCACCGCGCATTTCAGGTCTGTACACGCCAGTTCCCCAAAGAAATCTCCCAGATCGCCACTCGCGTCGCCGGTGAATTTCTCAGTCGGGACCTCCTCCCGGCAGCCCGCGAACACGCACTCTTCGCGATCCGACTGGACAACTCCGAAGAACAAACAACCGCCAGCATCATTTTCGAACGCATCGAAGCTGCCTCCATCATACCGTTTCTCCTTCGAACCTCCTGGCCACTCCTGAACTTCGAAGCGGCCCCCGAAATTCTTCAACAGCACGAACGAGCACTGCGACTTTGTCGGTTGGGGTGCTGGGAACCCGCTTCCATCATCTACAACCGACTCGCTGATCAAACCCCCCTCAACAGCGCCGTCTGGTATAACCTCGGACTCTGCCAGATGTGGGACGGCCGCCACTCCGAAGCCGCTTCTTCACTGCATCATGCCGCCGTTCTGTCCACTGACTTCGAAGAAGCCGCCGAGTTCGAAGCACTCGCTCAGATACTCGACCCCAAACTCCACGAAAATCGTCATTCCATCGACTCCGTGAAACTCAGCGTGCGGTCCGCCTCCGAAGTTGTCTCACGACTCGAAAATCATCCTCTCTTCCGCAACACCAAAAGCCACGATCACTCCAGCTGCAGTCATGACGCCGGAGCATCGCACGCCGGCGAATTCATGCTGATCTCCCAGCCCTCCCCAACTGCTCAGGATGCCACCGCCGATAACATCGCCCAATACATCGCCGACGTCGATGTCTACACCATCGACGACCCCGAAGCCGCCGCCCAGGAAGGTCACCAGCATCCCTGGATCGAAGTCACCTGCTCTTCCAAAACCATCGACCAAACCATCGTCACTCTTCGCGACTGCGCCGGAGATCTGATCATCACCGCCGCAAACGAAGAACAACGCAAATCCGCACGCTCCTGCCCGGAATTCGCACAGCCCCTCGAATTTCGTCCAGTCCGTCCTCTCGAAATCACTGATGCCGATTTCGACCGAATCTCAGAGGAACTGGAAGCCCGAGCAGTCGAAGCCTGCCTGCACAAGCCTTGCGCCGCGCTGAATGGAAAAAGTATCGCCGAAGCTGCTGCCGACCCGCAGCTGCACCGACAGGCCGCCGCCGCCGTCACTGTCCTCAACTCACTCGGACTTGTTGCCGAAATCCACATCGATATCGATGATGTCCGCAAAAGACTCGATCTCCCCCCACGAACCCCTCTCCCCGCATCCGCTGCAGAAAACGCCGCTGCACTCAGCGTCCTCGCCATCACACGACTCCCCATCCAGGAACTCAGTGACCAGCAACTCAAAGCTGTTCTCGCCCGCTGTACCGGTGCCGGTATCCGCAAAACGCTCACAGCAGCTCTCGACGAATGTATTCGCCGAGGTGATACCTGCCTCGGCAATGAGGCCTTGAACATCTTACTCACACGCGCCAACGTCGCTCGCGGTGACGATGATCGCGAACTCTGCTTCGCTCTCCTCGAAAAAGCCCGACAGGCCGCAGAGAATCGCCCCGATGCCTTCCGCATGAAACTGGAAATCGACATCCGCGAACTCGCCTGGAGACTCCAATCCCCAGGCGACCCCCTCGTCCGACCCCTGCTTCACAGAATCCGCGATCTCTACCTCCACAAAATCCCGGAACTCATCGAACTCATCCAGGAACAACTGACCGACGCGGGCTGCGCAGACCTGCTCCCAGAAATCACGCCCACCAGCAACCCCGCGCAGTCCTCGGCCATCTGGACACCCGGTGCCTCAGCCGCTGCACCAGCCCCCGCCACCGGGGCGCTCTGGCTCCCCGGGCAATCCTGACTGCCGCAACACACCATGTATCTCGATCACGCCGCCACCGCGTTTCCACGTCCCGACGCCGTCTCTGACGCAGTCCTGACGTGGCTTCGCCGCGGCGGCTCACCCGCGCGCGGCGGCCACTCAGCCGCACTCAACGCCGCCACTCTGCTCCTCCAGACCCGCTCCGCTGTCGCCGATCTGCTCCATGCAAACAGCCCCGAAGCCATCCTCTTCACCCCCGGCTGCACGGCCAGTCTCAACACCGTCATCCTCGGACTCCTGCAGCCCGGTGACCACGTCATCACTTCCGAACTCGAACACAATTCGGTCCTCCGCCCACTGAATCACCTCCAGCAAACCCGCGGCGTCTCCGTCACCCACCTCCCATTCAGCCCCGAAACCGGACTGCTGAATCCCGACCAACTCCTCGAAAGCCTGCAGCAGTCCCCCACTCGCCTTGTGGTGCTCAGTCACGCATCCAATGTCACCGGACGCGTTCAGGACATCGAATCGCTCACCCAAATCGCCCACGCTCACGGTGCCCTCGTTCTGCTCGATGCCGCTCAAACTGTCGGCCACTGGCCCTGCTCTCTCGCATCCCTCAAAGTCGATTACCTCGCCGCCGCCGCCCACAAGGGACTCGCCGGGCCTCCCGGCATTGGGTTTCTCGCCTGTGCCCCCCATCGACAGCAACTCCTGCAGCCGCTCATCTTCGGCGGTACGGGAACTGACAGCACTTCGCTCGAACAGCCGCTCGATTCCCCGGCGCGATTCGAAAGCGGAACTGCCAACACCCCCGCAATCGCCGGGCTCTGCGCCGCTGCTCGCCTCGCCCTGAAATGCCTCGAAGAACGCCACGCAGCCACCCTCCGGCATTCCAGCCAACTCGCCGCCGGGCTTGCTGCCATCCCCGGCGTCAAACTGCTCTCCCCATACGCACCCCCCGAACAGCTCTGCGGCATCGTCTCCTTTGTCATCAAAGGTCTCGATCCCGGTGAAGCCGCCGTCATCCTTGATCAGTCGTTCGACATTCAGTGCCGCGCCGGACTGCACTGCGCACCGCTCGCCCACAAACGACTGGGCACCCTGAATTCCGGCGGCGCACTCCGCTTCAGTGCCGGCTGGTGCACCACCTCACAGGAAATCACAGCCGCTGTGGACGCTGTCCGAAACATTGCCGAGTCATTCTCCGCTTGAGCCAGGCCCGATAAGTCGCCCCCCGCGGCTGGACTCCATTCAGCAATTCTCCTAAGGTCCGGGCACAAACCACGTTTCTGCAGCCAACTGCTGCCGATCCTCCTTCCATCATCGATGTCGAGCCGCCTTCATGCATCGCCGCACCCTCCTCACCGCTCTCCCCGCCGCCGCTGCCGTCGCCACCGCCACTCCCGGCAACAGCACCTCCGGATTTGCTCTTACGCCGGGTCCCGCTGCCAGTTCCGTCCGCTATTGCCTGAACACCAGCACTCTCCGTGGTCAGAAACTGGGCATCGTCCGCGAAGTGGCGATCGCCGCTCAGGCCGGATATCAGGGGCTCGAACCATGGATCCCCAACCTTCGCGAATTCGTGCAGCAGGGCGGCAGCCTCGATGATCTTCGCAAACAGATCAGTGATGCCGGCCTCACAGTCGACAGCGCCATCGGCTTTGCCCAGTGGATCCACCCGGACGACACTGCCCGCACAAAGGCACTCGAAGAAGCCCGCCGTGACATGGACATGCTGCGTCAGATTGGTGGCACGCGGATCGCCGCACCACCCGTCGGTGCTCATCAGGCTGACAGTCCGCTGGTCGAGCTGTCAGCGGCCGCCGAACGGTTTGCGGCACTTCAGCAAATCGGCCGCGACGCCGGTGTTCTGCCGCAACTGGAGGTCTGGGGCTTTTCCAAAAACCTGTCGCGTCTTGGAGAAGTGGCTTACGTTGCGGCAGAGACCGGCGATCCGGGAACGCTGCTGCTGCTGGACACCTATCACATCCACAAAGGTGGTTCAGACTTTGCCGGGCTGTCGCTTTTCAGTGATCAGTCGCTGCAGGTGTTTCACATGAATGACTATCCCGCAGAACCGCCCCGAGCTCAGATCAATGATTCCCACCGCGTCTATCCCGGTGACGGCATCGCACCGCTGAATCAGATCATACAGATGCTGGCAGGAAACGGCCGTTCCATCACTCTCTCACTCGAACTTTTCAACCCCGAATACTGGAAACAGGATGCAGCCGTGGTTGCAGCCACTGGGCTGGCGAAGATGCGTTCCGCCGTGGAACAAGCATTCGCCTGACCCCGCAAACGCTCCTGCCCTTTACAAATGACCGAGCCCAGACTCACCGTAGCTGATATCCTTGGCCAGGGCGGAGCAATCTCGCGCCGCCTGAAGGGCTACGAACCTCGCGCAGAACAGCTGGAAATGGCGCTCGCCGTCGAACGCGCCATCAACGACCGCTCGCATCTCATCGCCGAAGCCGGTACCGGCGTGGGCAAGAGCTTCGCCTATCTGATTCCCGCCATCCTCGCGTCACAATCTGAGCGACCAGGGACCGGAAAATCGGCCGTTCAGGGGGGCCACAGCGGCCAGACTTCACAGTCCGCCGACGATACTCCCGTCAAGCGTCGCGTCATTGTTTCCACGCACACCATCAGTCTCCAGGAACAGCTCATTCAGCACGATGTGCCGTTTCTGCAGTCCGTGCTCCCAGTCGAATTCTCGGCTGTGCTCGTCAAAGGACGCGGCAACTATATCAGCCTCCGGCGACTTGAACGGGCCGTTCAAAGATCCGGACAGCGGGAGCTCTTTGACGGTGACGGTCAGCGGCAGCTGCAGCGGATCCGACAGTGGGCCATCGAAACCCGCGACGGCAGTCGCTCCGATCTTCCCTTTCAGCCGCAGTCCGATGTCTGGGATGAAGTGCTCAGCGATCACGGTGACTGCCTGAAACGCAAATGTCCGCGGCACAACGACTGCTTCTACTTCGCCGCCCGCCGCCGCGTCTACAACGCCGATCTGCTGATCGTCAATCACGCCCTCTTCTTCGCGGATCTCGCACTGCGACGCAATAATGCGTCCATCCTTCCGGATTACGAAACAGTGATCTTCGACGAAGCGCACACCGTGGAGTCCGTGGCTGCGGATCACCTTGGACTCGCCATCAGCGAAGGACAGATTGATTACCTGTTCAACAAACTCTACCAGGACCAGCAGCAGCGCGGACTGCTCCTGACACACGGACTCAAAGCCGCTCAGAAGCTGGTCGTTCAGTGCCGCAACACGGCGGCCAACTTCTTCAGTGAGCTGGAAGCGACTTCTCAAAAAGCCTGCCGTCCCAACGGTCGCCTGATCGCTCCGCTCACTGTCCCCGCCGACCTGCCGCTGCGACTCGGACAGCTCTCAGAAGAAATCAGTGAAGCCGCGGAAGCGGCCACCAGCGAAGCGACCCAGGTGGAACTCAAATCCGCCGCTGATCGCTGCTCCACGCTGGCCGGAAACCTCAAATCCTGGCTGAAACAATCTGTGCCCTCGTCCGTCTACTGGATCGAACGCAGCGGTTCACAGGGACAGCGGCTCTCCCTGCAAAGCGCGCCCGTCGAAGTCGGACCACTCCTCCGCGAACTCCTCTTTAATAATACTCCCTCCGTGATCATGGCCAGCGCCACACTGGCCACCGGTCACGAAGACTTCCGCTTCTTTCGCTCACGCATCGGACTCAGTAACGGCAGCGAAGTGCGATTGGGAAGCCCATTCAACTATCGCCGTCAGGCCAGATTGATTCTGGCAACCGGCATCGTCGATCCCGCCGCCGATCCCCGCGGCTTCGAAGCTCAGTGCTGTGAACGCATTCGTCGCCACGTGCTGGACACCGCCGGACGCGCCTTTGTGCTCTTCACCAGCTACTCGATGATGCAGGCCTGCGCCCAGCGACTGACCGGCTGGTTCGCCAGCAATAATCTGTCGCTTTACTGCCAGGGCGCCGGACTCCCACGCTCAGCTATGCTTGAACGATTCCGCGCCGATATCCGCGCCGTGCTCTTCGGTACCGACAGCTTCTGGCAGGGTGTCAACGTTCCCGGTGATGCACTTCAGAATGTCATCATCCCCAAACTCCCCTTCAGCGTCCCCGATCACCCACTCCTCGAAGCTCGACTCGAACTCATCCGCAGCCGCGGCGGCAATCCCTTCCGCGACTACCAGACCCCTGAAGCCATTATTAAGCTCAAACAGGGCTTCGGACGACTGATTCGACACCGCAACGACACCGGCCGCGTCGTGATCCTCGATCCCAGACTCCTCACCAAACCCTACGGCCGACTCTTCATCCAAAGCCTCCCAGACTGTCAACTCGAACTTGATAACGGCGAGTCCATTGAACCACTGGATATCACCTGAATCGCAGCTCAAAACAGTCACCCGGATACGCACCGCTTTGATTTGCGTTACCCGGTCATGATTCGTAGAATTCAGGCGACTTCGCAGCCAGCCTGCGACCTTTAACCCACCCGTTCCAGATCCCACCGAAAGGGCGTCCACATGAAGTCACCGGCCAGTGATGCATCACGAAGAGGTTTCCTGAAGGGCTCAACAGCGGCAGCCGCGGGCGCTTCGCTTATTGCCGGCCTGAACCCCGTCCGCGCAGCGCACGTTCGCAGTGACGAAACCATCCGTATCGGTCTGATTGGCTGCGGCGGGCGTGGTCGAGGTGCCGCGGACCAGGCCATGAACACCACCGGCCCCACAAAACTGGTGGCCGTCGCTGATGCCTTCGAAGATAACCTCAACAGCGCCGTAAACGGACTGCAGCGTCAGCATGGCGATAAGGTCGACGTTCCGAAAGAACGCCAGTTCGTCGGTTTTGACGCCTACAAAAACGTGCTCGCATCCGACGTCGATATCGTGATCCTTGCAACCCCGCCAGGCTTCCGCCCACTGCATTTCGAAGCCGCAATCAACGCCGGCAAACACGTCTTCATGGAAAAACCCGTCGCCGTTGACCCCGCCGGGGTTCGCAAGGTCATCGACGCCAACGAACTCGCCAAAAAGAAAAATCTCGCAGTTGCCGTCGGACTCCAGCGACATCATGAACCCATCTATATCGAAACCATCAAACGACTCCAGGACGGTGCCATCGGTCGCATCGTCGCCACCCGCGCGTACTGGAACGGCGAAGGTGTCTGGGTGCGCCCCCGCAAGGAAGGCCAGTCCGAAATGGAATACCAGATGCGCAACTGGTACTACTTCAACTGGCTGTGCGGTGACCACATCACTGAACAGCACATTCATAACCTCGACGTCATCAACTGGCTGATGGGTGGCTACCCCACGAAAGCTCAGGGACAGGGAGGACGTCAGGTCCGCACCGGACGCGAATACGGCGAAATCTACGATCATCACTTCGTCGAATTCACCTACGAAAAAGACGGCGACCGCTCAGTTCTGCTCAGCCAGTGCCGCCATATCGCCAACTGCTGGAACAGCGTTTCCGAATACGCCCACGGTGCCACCGGCTGGGCCAATATCGGTGACGGACAAATCTTCGATACCAAAGGCAACCTCGTCTGGGAATACCCCCGCGCCGAAGGTGGCAAACGCAAAAATCTGCACGATGGCTGGCAGCAGGAACATCACGACCTGTTCGCCTCCATCCGCCGCGGCGAAATTCCCAACGAAGGCGAATACGGCGCCTACAGCAGCATGACTTCCATCCTCGGACGCATGGCCACCTACTCCGGCCGCGAAGTCAGCTGGACCGAAGCTCTCAATTCCAACCTCGTCATCTCACCCGTTGAAAAATTCACCGGCTTCAACGATACACCACCAATCGTCCCCAACGCTGAACTCATCTACCCAATCCCAACCCCGGGCGTCACAAAAGTCATCTGACCCCACCCCCCACAAGGGAAATCACCAGCGACCATCCCCAAATCCAACTCCACGGGCCTGCCCTTCCACCGAAGCGCAGGCCCTTTGTATTCCTCACCCCGCAGCCACGCGTTACCCTGCGCCCGTGTTCACAGAAAAACAACAGGTGCAATTTTTCATTCCTGTAATTCCAGCTGGACAGCTGACGATGCCAAAGGTTTTTGTGAGTCTGTCACGACTACTTTGGACCAACGTGCTGCGATCGATTACGGCGACCATCAGCCGGGCATGAGATGCCACGTCACGCCGTCCTCAAGCCCCGTCGCCCTGTCAGAGCAGTTATCAGCGATACCACCCCCGTATTGCGAGGATACTGCGAGTAACCGGATACGTGGCGGGAAGTGAAGAAGAATTTGTGTTTGCCGCGGGCACGATTATCGCTCGCCAGTACCACATTCTGTCCACCACGCCAACGCAGCCTCGGGATATGAATCGCGTGCGCCCAGACGGACCGTCGCAGCAGTGACGCTAAGAAATGGCCTGACAGGCCGCAATCGTAAAACGGCGAACCGAGCTCCCGGCACCACTGCGGAATCTGCAGCCTTATCGAGGTTGACTGCACGAAATCTGATGCAACCATGGGGGCACCAAACCCCATTCCAGCCGATCGCGCGATCAGCCACCTCGCGATGGCAAAAAGCGATAAATCCCGGCGGTATGGGGGCTGCCCCCAATGGCCTTGACGTTCTGGCAAGACGAGGTGCCGGGAGGGCGAAGCTCCTGCTGAGCCACATCCCTGCCGCGAGCGCGGTTGTGGGACGTGTTTCGGGGGCCACCGGATTTCCCGCCTGACGCCCGATGGGACCACAATCAGATCGTCACCCGCGAATGATCCGGCCCTCCATTCGCCCCGCTGCCCCCCCCTGCGTTTTCGGCCTGTAAGGCCAGTTCCACCAGCCTGGCATGAAATCCCAGGTCAACACCACCCCGCGAGCTCGTCGCCCTGTAAGTGACCTCAAAGTGCATGGCACCTGCAGCGAAAATCCCAGAGATTTTATTGGCAACCGCATCATTTGGTGCGGCACCGGGGACAGTCCCCGCGGGCACGGCGCGGACTTGCAACAGCGGCGGCTGGCTGGGCGGTAGAATCGTCACAAACCGAAGAATCCCCAGAAACCGCAACGACTGTGCCGTTGCCAGGGACAGTCCCCGCAGTCGCAGACACCGGGGAAATGAGGTGGGCCGCTGGCCGGCAAAAAGAGCCCGTTACGGGCCTCAGGTGCACGGCCCCCAGGTGCATGGCACCTGCAGCGACAATCCCAGAGAATTTACGGGTATCCGCATCAATTGGTATGACACCGGGGACAGTCCCCGCGGGCACGGCGGCGGGCGGGCAACAGCGGCGGTTGCTGGACGGTAGAATCGTCACAAACCGAAGAGTCCCCAGAAACCGCAACGACTGTGCCGTTGCCAGGGACAGTCCCCGCAGTCGCAGACACCGGGGAAATGAGGTGGGCCGCTGGCCGGCAAAAAGAGCC
>JBJTOP010000167.1:0-1814 GCA_046074645.1 Planctomycetaceae bacterium
CACCAGCAGCAGCCGCGCAGGATCCATGCGGCGATGAAATTCGGCCACTTCAAGGCTCTTGGTCGTAATCACCAGATCATACAGATGCAGAGTGCGGTTGAAGTGGCGGGACCAGTTGTGGAGGAAGGAAGTGTCCGGGGTGTAGTAGACCAGCTGCTTTGTCAGCGACCGCAGTCGCTGCACGGTTTCCGGCCAGAGACAGACGCCTTTGTCGACCCAGATGAGCTCCACAGGGTCCCTGGGCAGACGATCGAGCACATAACGATTGATGGCCGAAACCGCGGGCCCCGTTCGCAGCCGAAACGCGAGCGACCGCCAGGGCCGCAGTGCTGCCTGGAACGGCACATCCGTATCAATCAGCAACCACCCGCGTTGCCTTCCTGAACGCAGCAACGCATCGCATCGCAGCCGGGACGTGGTCCCGGGCGAGCGAATACCGATGTAGATGGCCGCTGGATGTGTGACAGAAATGTTCATCGAAGAAACGTAGGCTCATTCATCGGAAAAATCAAATCGCATCCATTGCCAAAGCCCGGCGATCGCTTCGTACAGGAATGCGTGATTGCTGCCGATTCCGTCTGTGGACGGGATCCATTGGGGCCAAACACAATCTTTGCTGCTCCCGGCGCGGACGAAGCCATAATCGGTGGGGGCGGGGAGAATGTTCAGGCCTTCATCGGCGAAGATCCGCACAGCTCGGGGAATATGCCCGGCGGACGTGGCGAGCACCACGGGGCGACCATCGTTGAGGGGTTTCACCAACTGGGCTTCATCGAGCGTACTTTCAGCGGTGGTGATCAGTACGAAGTCGGCGGAGTCGATGCCCAGCAGCGGTTTCATTTCGGCCCAGAACTGTTCCTTGTCTGCTGCCGGGGTTTCACCGGCGATGGAAACGATCAGCTGAGCATCGGGCCTGGCGCGGAGAATCCGCATACCTTCCAGTAACCGCGACAGGAACGCGCCGCCAACCCGACTGTTGGCCGGCAGCTGCGTGTCGGGGTTAAAGCCGGTCCCGAGGACGACAATCTGCAGGGGGCCGTCGGGGAGGGAATCGATGGACAGCGGTGGATACTGAAACTCAGCCGCCCGGCGAGTTTCGTAGGTGAATCCGGCCAGACTTCCGATGAACAGCACGGCAGTCCCGACCGCTAAAAACAGCCGCCCAGGCCTTGGGGAGCGTCTTGAGAGCACCCAGCCCATCAGCTGCAGGGCAAGGGCAATCACGAGCGGCGACAGGCAGGTGGCGACGAGTGTTTTGAAGGTTTCCACGAATGCAATTCCGTGAGGCAGGCAATTTCAAAAGTTTTTAGCGGACGATCCGTTCGTATTCCAGAAGCGGACGATGGCCAAAGTTCACAAGCATTCCAAGCCTTTGCCCTGTCGCTTTCAGATAATTGTGCACCTGTGCGCGATGTTCATTGCAAAGGTCAGTCGTGGCTTTGATTTCGACGATGATCCTGTCGAAGCAGAAAAAGTCAGGAATAAAGATCTGCTGAAGCTCTTTGCCCTTATAGGACAACCGCAGCTGGCCGTGGGCGACAAAAGGTATTCCTCGTTCCGTCATCTCCAGCTCGAGGCACTCCTGATAAACCGCCTCCGGAAACCCCGTTCCCATCTGATTGTAGACCTCAAAGCACGCCCCGATGATCTGAAAAGCTTCCTGAGCAAAAACCAACTCCGCCATCATCACGCTCCGTTGCGGCCGCCTGCAGGGTGTTCGGAACCACGAATCAACACAAATTTACACGAATAGTCGCAAAGGAACAGTTCTGATCAATTCAAAAGGTTCATGCTGTGCTTATTCGTGTTGATTC
>JBJTOP010000168.1:0-3306 GCA_046074645.1 Planctomycetaceae bacterium
TGGGGACGGCAAATCAAAGCCTGCCCGGATACGTGGTGATCCTCGATAAACGCGGAGGCCCCATCAGCGGTCAGCCAAACTGGTCCAGCGGATTTCTGTCGGCTGCGTACCAGGGTACGCTGTTTCGTCCGACAGGCGACCCGATCCTCGACCTGCGCGGCCCCAGGCAGATCACTCCTTACATCCAGCGGCAGCAACTGGACCTGTTACAGCAGCTCAACCAGGAACATCTGAGCCAGCGTTCCGGCGGAGATGACCTGGCCGCACGGATTAATTCCTATGAACTGGCCTGGCGGATGCAGTCGGCCGCTCCGGAAGCGGTGGACCTCGCACAGGAATCCAGGACAACTCTGGACATGTACGGTGTCGGCCGGCAGCCGACGGATGAGTTCGGACGCAACTGCGTCGTCGCCCGACGACTGGTTGAACGTGGTGTTCGCTTCGTCCAGCTCTATTCCGGTGGCGGTCACCTCGAAGAAACCTGGGATGCTCATGAAAGCATCGAAAAGAACCACGGTCGCCATGGGGCCGAAGTCGATCAGCCGATTGCTGCTCTGCTGACGGACCTGGAACAACGTGGCCTGCTGGATGAGACACTGGTAATCTGGGGAGGCGAATTTGGCCGCATGCCGTTCAGCGAAGGGCCCAACGCTCCGGGCCGCAATCATAATCCGTATGGATTTTCAATGTGGCTGGCCGGAGGAGGCGTCCGGGGTGGCATTGCGTGGGGCGAGACAGACGAATTCGGTTTTGAAGCTGTCGTCGATCGCGTTCACCTGCACGACCTGCACGCCACCATTCTGCATCTGATGGGATTTGATCACACCCGGCTGACCGCATTCCATCAGGGCCGCGATGAACGCCTGACCGACGTCTTTGGGAATGTGGTGACCGGGGTGATTGCTTAGTTCGGCAGACTGCTGTCAGAAGAGCGATTCCGCAGTATCAGACCAGTTCCTTCATCGGTTCGCGGACATCGACCAGGAATTGTGGGCGCCCGGTGGGGTCGGGGATGGTCGTGTTCATCACGTCAATCCCCAGATTGTGGTAGGCGGTGCCGATGATTTCCTGCATGTGTACGGGACGAGAAACGGCGTATTCACCAAGGCGATTGGTGCTGCCGATGGCCTGTCCGGTCCGCATGCCGCCGCCAGCCATGAGTGCGCAGCTGACTTGTGGCCAGTGATCGCGGCCGGCGCCCTGGTTGACTCGCGGAGTGCGACCGAATTCGCCCCAGACGAGGATGGTGACGTCTTTGAGCATTCCACGCTGTTCAAGATCAAGGACAAGAGCACTGACGGCCTGGTCGAGCTTTCGGCCATGGTCCCGGACGAGATCGAAGTTCTGGCCGTGGCTGTCCCAGCGACCGTAGGAGAGCGTCACAGAGCGGACGCCGGCTTCGACGAGACGACGGGCCATGAGGATGTGGTCGTTACAGGTTGGAGCACCATCGTACTGATACTTATAGGGTTTTCCGTCGCCGTAGCGTTCACGGATTTCGGCGGGTTCGCGAGAAATATCAAGGGCGTCTGCGAGCTTGCTGGACGTGAGTACTCCGAAGGCCGCTTCCGTGAACGCGTCCACTCCCTGCAACTGGCCTTTCGCGTCGGCGTTGCGTTTGAGCTGATCGAGGCTGGTGAGGAGTGTGCGGCGGTCGGAGAGTCGTTCAAGCGTGATGCCGTTGAGAGTCAGATCTTCCATGCCCTTGCCGTTGGGCCGGAAAGGCTGATAGGCTGAACCAAGGAAGCCGGCCGGGCCGGGTTCGGACCAGGGAACGTGTGAGGTTTTGTCGGCGAGTGCGACGGAAGCCGGGATGGCAGGGTCGCGGGGGCCGTAAAGTCGACCGAGAACCGAGCCAACGGCGGGGCGACCACCGATGGATTCGAGGTTTCTGCGGTTCCAGCCAGTGAGACACTGGAAGCCGTCGTGAGCACCTTCGCAGCCGACGACTGAGCGGACCACGACAAGCCGATCCATAATGGCGGCCAGCTGCGGAAAACATTCGCCAATCTGGATGCCCGGCACCGATGTGTCGATCGGCGCAAACTCGCCACGGATTTCACTGGGGGCTTCTGTCTTGATCTCCCACATGTCCTGGTGCGGAGGACCACCGCCGAGGAAAATGTTGATGATTGCTTTGCCGGAACCCGCGTTTGCCGCTGGCATGGCCGCCTGAGCACGCATCAGGCCTGACAGACCCACGGCCGCTGTGGATCCCATAGTGAAGCCGCCGATACGTAAAAAGCCACGGCGAGCGATGCCGTCGCAGTATCGGGATGCACGTCCAAGGATTGTCAACATGGGAAAACTCCGGTGAACAGGCGGGGAACCGGGTGAGCTGTCGCGGGGAGCCCGGGAGGGCCGGCGACAAGCCGAGGGGGGAGAGTGTATGGGCAGCGGACATTTTGTAAAATCGTCTGTCTGCCAGTGCGGCAATTCGCTGGATTGGCAGACTGCTGTGGATTTTGGAGCAAAAGTGCACCGACGTCCAGTGCGGACCTGCCCTGGAATGTCCATTTTGGGGAATTTCGGCGTGCCATCGCCGGTCCGGGAGCAGACCAGACACGGCCGGAAAAAGCTCTGCCCCCCTGCCCCCTGCCGTAAAAAATGGATGTCAATCCCCCGGTAACGGTGCGCACGACTTCAAAGTGCATGGCACCGGCAACGCGCGGCTGAGCGGTTGGGCGGAAGCCCTAGGCTGTGTTTTGCACCGAAGGTGCGCGCGCTGGCGAGGGCGTTGGTGGGGCGTTGGTGGGGGCGTTTGCCCGCAGGCTGCCGCCATGTGGCTGGATTCGCGGGCAGTCGCTCACAGCGTGGACCAGCGTGCGGTGGCTCGGCAGGAGCCTCGCTCGCCGGGTCTTCACCCGTCTGTTCATGCGTGACTCTTTGCCGCGTGGACGCAGCACATCGGCTTGACGCAGCACGTTGCCACCAGAGCTTCGACTTTTTTCTTCATAGCCGCTTCCTGCCTGCGGACGTTTGTGGCATTCGGTTTTCGATCGCAGAGCTGAGCTGCTCCGTCAACGAAGTGGGCTCTGAGAATGGCGACCTTCTCCTCGCTGAAACAATTGACACGTTTCATATTCGTGGACATGAGCGACAACCTTTCTGTGATCGCCATACTCCAGCACACATTGCAGCCTGTGAGACGAAAATCAACAAAAAATGGCTGGAGCAAGGAAAGGTCAGGTTTTGAGATTTTCAGTACGGAAAAGTGCTGGGGGGTCCGTTTCGCGGAGCGAAACGCGACTATGGGCAGGATTTGCATAGAAGGCGCGCTTTCGAGCGGATCGTCAGCGCGCTTTG
>JBJTOP010000169.1:0-6760 GCA_046074645.1 Planctomycetaceae bacterium
CCACCTCCGCGGCCGAAAGTTTACTTGCCGCGACGGGCAAAACGCAAGTGGCCTGACAAGGCCACAGCAGTTGGAATCACACACACCATCCCGCCTGGATGCTTCCGAGTATGTGATGCGGAGTGGTTGTGTGCGGTCCTCGCCTGCCCTTAAATAGAAAGCCCCATTCTCACGCCTGACCGGCCAGAATCCAGGCTGCCCGAGCAAAATTCCCGAATTCTTCAGGGATTCGATCCGTCTGGGAAAGCCCGTTAACTAATTGATTCGGCAGATGGAGAATTCACCACAGCTTGAACGTTTTTGAAATTTCTCCGAGTGGCCTTTTGAAAAATGGGCCTAAAACGTGGCATAAACAAGTTGCGGGCAAACTGCAAAGAATGTTTTGCCCGTTTTGAGCATTCATCCCGCCCCTCGTTCCACAGGAATTGAAAGTATGTCAGCAACTCTCGCGGACCTCGCGGAAACAGACGAACTCTACATGGATAAGTGCATTCGCATGGAGTCGGGGTCTGACAACTCCCGCCGGGTCCACCAGCCAGTGGATCTGGCTGCGATCCGGGGTGCTGTACGGCAGATCCTCCGAGCAGTGGGTGAAGATCCCGACCGCGAGGGATTGCTGGAGACGCCGAGGCGGGTGGCGAAGATGTACGAGGAAATGTTCGCTGGGCTGCATCTCGACCCAGGTCGGCATCTCGATGTCACTTTCGCAGAAGACTACGACGAAATCGTCCTGGTGCGCGATATTGAATTTACCAGCATGTGCGAGCATCATCTGTTGCCCTTCCGCGGGGTTGCCCACGTCGCGTACATCCCAAATGGTCGCGTCACCGGTCTCAGCAAACTCGCTCGGGTCGTAGAAGAGGTTGCTCGGCGACCACAGGTACAGGAGCGAATGACCAAGACGATCGCTGACCTCATCGAAGAGCGTCTCGGTACAAGTGCCGTCGGCGTCATTGTGAAGGCGGAGCATTCCTGCATGGCGATGCGAGGAGTTCGTAAGCAGGGCAGCATGACGGTGACAAGTTCCATGCGAGGCACTTTCCGGAAGGACGCTGCCAGTCGTGCCGAGCTGATGTCGCTGATCCATTCCCAGGGCTAGTGCTGAGCCCAGCAGTTTGGGCGAGGCTAATCAGCGTTCATTGAATTCGGCGAAATTGTTCTGCACGGAGACATTCAGGTGCTGATCGAAAAGCAATACAAGTTTTACGCGGCTCACCGCAATGAGACTCTGCAGGACAAGTGCAGCAATCTGCACGGTCACAGGTACGGTCTGCGCTGCGTGTTTGAAGTCGAACGATGTGGTGAGATCAGCACTTTGTTCGGAGACTTCGATGCTCGCATCGAACCGTGGCTCAAGGAAAACTATGACCACGGCATGCTGATCAATCGCCACGATCCGCTGTACGAAACGCTGCTGGGGCACATGGAGCGCACCGGAGAACGCCTTCGGATGGTGGTTTTCGACAGGCCCACCAGTGTGGAAAACCTGTGTCATCGGCTTTTCACAGAGATAACGGCGTTCGGTTTTCGGCTGGCTCGAATCGAAGTGCAGGAGACCGACACCTCCACGGTTTTGTATACTCGCCAGGACTGGGTGGCGGACAATCGAGAGTTTCAGCGTCCGAGGCAGACGGCCACCCCCTTGCTGGTTTCAGCGGGAAGTTGACGAAGTCTGTACGCCTTATTGTGGCGGAGTGTGGAGTGCGGAGCGCGGGGCCACTGAATCGTCGGCCTGAAATGATCGGCAGAGAACGTGAAACTTGCCCGGCGAACCGCGCGGCAGGAAGGTTGACGGTTTATTCATTCATTTCAGCAAGTGCCGGTCGAGGGGAATAATCGCGGGCACGCCCCGGAGAAGTCTTCGATGGTGCCGGGCCGATTGCCACGACGTTGAGGCCTCGATATGCTTGAGAGGAGATCACGGCAAACTGGCGTTCGGCGTGTGCTGTCGAAATTCTAAAAGTCTCTTCTCTGAGGACGGTATGCAGAACCTGCTGCGGAACTTCACACTGCGGGTAACGGTGGCTTTTGTTGTGTCTGCCGCAGGAGTTGCGGGGGCGGAGGAGTCGCAGTTTCTGGCGGGTGCGGTGGTAGTGGACGTGACACCTCAGGAGCCGGTTCCGATGTGGGGCTACGGGGCGCGTCACGCTGCATTATCTGAAGGCACTCTTGACCCGTTGCTGGCGACAGTGCTGGTGTTGCAGGCGGGTTCCGAGAGGCTGGCGATTATCGGTCTGGACCTTGGCCGTGCTCCTTCCGAAGAGTCGCTGCAGCGAATTCGGTTAGAGATTCAGGAGAAGCACGGGGTCGCGCATTCGCTCATCAGCGGTTCGCACACACATCACGGGCCGGTTCTGGAGTTGAGTGATCGTCCGGACCGGGGGCGTGGCCGGTTTGACGCTGCATTGCGTTACACGGGGCATTTGGAGACTTTACTGGTGGAGGCGGTGGGCAGGGCTGTAGCGGCGTCGCGTCCGGCGAAACTGGCTGCTGGCTCAGAGGAACTTGTCAACTTCAACCGCAATCGCCACACCAAACGAGTTCCAGCGCCGCTTGACGCCCGTCTGAGTCTGCTTCGTCTGGATGATGCTGAATCCGGTCGGCCCATTGCCGTGGTCGCAAATTTTGCGGCTCACCCCACCAGCCTTCCGCAGGAGAAAATGCTGTTTTCCGCGGATTTCGTTGGGTCAATGCGGCGTGAGCTTGAGGCTTCGCATGGGGGGCAGGTGGTTTTCATGCAGGGAGCAGCCGGCGACCTGTCAACCAACCGCGGTCCTTTCGGCGATCACTCAGCTTACGGAACAGCACTTGGGCGGGAGGCCCTTCGCATCCTGCAAACGCTCAAACCACAACCCGTTGAGCGTCCTTCGATACGGGTGCGGGAAGAGCGATTTACGTTTGCGTCGCGCATCAATCTTGCGAACCCCCTGACCCAGGCGGTTTACTCCGTGGCATTCTTCCCGGAGCTGGTGCTGAATTTTGCAGACGAGTACGCCGAGGGAGTGCGGCCGCGACTGACTGTGGCAGTGCTCAATCGAGAGATCGCTTTGGTGGGCGCATCCGGAGAGTTTTTTTGTGAACATGCGCTGCGGCTGAGACAGCGATCGCGGGCTCGGGAAGTCTTCTTCTTTGGATACTGCAACGGCTATCATCAGTATTTCCCTACGATTGAGGCGGCAGCTGAAGGTGGGTACGGGGCAGACAGCCAGGTGGCTCCAGCCGAAGTCGGGGCTGGGGAACGTATGATGGATAAAGCACTGCAGTGGATTTTCGAGCTGCAGGGCACGAGATTCTGATTCGACAACTCCGTCTGCACACGGTATACTTGCGGCTCGGGATCGTAGCTCAACGGTCAGAGCAGGGGACTTGAACGATGGTGCCTGCCCGGTGGTTTCCAAAGTGTCTGGAAGGTCAGCCTTCCGATAACAATGGTTCTCATCGAATGGCAATGTCGATTGGGTTGCGGCTGAAAACAGTCGTAGAATCTGTCAAACTCGGGGAACGCTAAAGTGACCTTCTGGTCGCAAAGCCAATCCCGAGCCAAGCTGTGCGACATCGCCTGGTGTCAGCACAGAAGGTGTAGAGACCAGACGGCAGACGGTCAGCCTCCGGGCTGACTGAAGGGATGGTCCGGACCACAAACCCGAAAGGGGCGGCGAAAGTCGAAGTGGGGTGCATAATCCCTTGGTTGCAGGTTCGAATCCTGCCGGTCCCATTTTTTTCGTGCCGGGGAATCACTGGTTCGGGGCGGTAGTATCATCGCGTTTGTGCATCGTCGCGTTTGTCGGGGGACTTCGATGACGATTCTGTGATGACATCAGTCAGGGCAGAGCCCCGACTGGTTCGGTGGCGATCTGCCACGTTGCCCTCTCAACGGTGCTCTGAAAATTCGCAGGCTTTACCGCCAGTACGCTGATTCCACTGTGATCCACCAGACGCTCGGCGGTGTTTCCCAGCAGCAGCCCCCTGAAGCCACTGCGACCGAACGTGCCGCAAACGATGAGTTCAGCAGCTATTTCACTGGCGTACCGCCGCAGTTCCCGCGAGGCATCCCCGAACGCCGTCTCCTGCTGCACCACCTCAGCGCCCGCCGGAACCTCGTGCAGGAAATCGCGGAGTCGTTTTGCAGCTTCCTCACGAATTACCTCCCGAATTGACCTTACCTCCCGAATTGACCGGAGACTTCCAGCGCGATCTGCGAGGTCTTCGGGGACGTCTGCAGTGTCGATAACGTGGAGTACCCAGACTTCGGCATTGAGCATCGCAGCCAGCCACAACGCTCTGCTTACGGCGCGGCAGCTGACGTCTGAGAAGTCGGCGGCGGCGAGGATTCGTTTCGGCATGTGATGTCCTGGTCCACGTCCCACCCATACGTCACAGGGGCAGTGTCGAAGAAGTTTTTTTGCCGTACTGCCGGTGAGCAGTTCGCTCCAAAGTGACTGGCCCCGTGAACCGGCGAACACAACGTCGAAGTGCTCTTCCTGAACCGCGTGCACCAGTTCAACCCACGGTTCACCTAAAAGAGTCTGCGTCAGGGTTTCGACTCCGGGAGTTTGCACCGCGGTGGCCAGCTGCCGCAACTGTTCGTCAGAACGTCGCCGCAGCTCCCGCTGAAATGCCTTGCCCTCAGGTGAATCCGCGGAAATCCGCGCCGCCCAGACTGCCGAATAGGCCGCCCGTCTCAGATGCGGCAGACAGTGTGCCAGCGTGACACTGCCACCGCACGCTTGAGCGATCGCCACCGCTCGCTGAACAGCAAACTCAGCATCCTGGGAAAAATCCGTTGCCGCAAGAACTCGACGCCAGGGCAACACCGACCACGCACGATTCATCGCGAAATCTCCCAGCCTTCAGACAGAACAGTCCCTGTCAAAACGGACACAGGCTGAAGCAGGGCAAACTGAGTGCCGTTTGCGGATACCGAGATCTCCTGATGCAGGCGGCTGTCCGGACGCAATCAGTCTCTGAGACGATGTCCGGTGAGTTTTAGAAACAGCCGTTCGAGGCTTGGGTCGTGGGTGCGGATGGAGCAGACGCCAATTGAGTGATCAGCGAGGGTGTGCAGCAGCGTTGTGATCTGGCGATTCAGCGGGATTTCAGACGACATTCCTGCAGAACTCAGACGCAGGACCACTTCGCTGCCGTCAACTTCCACCGCGACTTCCGGGCCGAACTTCAGCTGTTGCGGGAAGCCACCGGTCGCCAGCCGAACCTCCACCTCGAGAGGAATCTGCTGGAGCAGTACGGGAACGCGGTCGCAGGCCTGCAGCTGGCCCCGATCGATGATGGCGGCTCGCGAACACAGCAGTTGCACTTCTTCCATATAGTGACTGGCATAAATAATCGCGGTCCCTGTCTGCTGCAGGTTTCGAATGCAGTCCATCAGGTGAGCCCGAGACTGCGGGTCGACGCCGACAGTGGGTTCATCCAGAATCAGCAGAATAGGGGAATGCAGGATCGCAGCGGCGAAATTCAGCCGACGCTTCATGCCCCCGGAAAACGTCTCTGCATGGTCTTCGGCACGCCCCAGCAGCCCTACCTGGTCGAGTACCTCATCCACACGTCTGCGAAGTGTCTGACCTGAAAGATGATACAGCCGCCCAAAAAAATTCAGGTTTTCCCTTGCGGACAAGTCTGGGTAGATCGCAAGATCCTGCGGAACGACTCCCATCCGTGAACGACTGGCTGGCACGTGGCGATCGAGGAGTCGTCCGTCAATCAGAATCTGCCCACTGTCGGGCGCCAGCACACCACAAATCATCATCATGGTGGTGGACTTGCCAGCGCCGTTTGGCCCCAGCAGCCCAAACGCTTCGCCGGGCTGGACATTGAAACTGAGATTGTCAACAGCCCGAAGTGTCCCAAAGGATCGGGATAACTGGCGGACTTCAAGTATGGCCGTCATCGAGTTCACCATGAACAAACTGGAGCTTGAATTCCCCGCAGTATCGACACGAGCGGTGTGCGGTCAAGCCGCTCAGACGGGCCGGCAGGGGTTTTTGTCGATAACAGACGACCAATTCACTTGACCCAGTTTGCACCTTTTTCTGAATCAGACGGGCTGGAACATTCATTCCAGGCGCCTCTTTCGGCGTTCTCTGCGTCTTCGCCGCCCAAATTTGCGTCCCGAGCGTGTTCTGCAGACTTTTTAGGTAGGAACTCTGGAAATTTCTCGATAAAATCAGACGATGTTTGTCTGTCCCTGCCGTTTCTGCTCTTCAGGATCCCGCGGCATCGGTTGTTCGCTGCCCCATTCGCCATCACGGTGTCGGCACAGGAGAAGTTTCCTATGATTTCGTTCCGGACAGCGTATTCCGTTGGTTTCTCTGTGCTGCTGGCCACCGGTCTGCTGCTCACAACGGTCACCCCGGCATCGGCAGATCCCAGTGAAAAATCTGCCCGTCGCGTGATCGTCACGAACCCCAAATTTGATCCCTCCGCGGAAACTGTGGACCTCTTCGACGGACTTGAAGACGGCCGCTTCGAAACGAAAGTCGTCGCTCAGGACTCCACCGGCGGGGTTGTGCTGATCACCAACACCAGCGACGAAACACTCACGGTCGATGTGCCTGAATCCTTCGTGGCAGTCCAGGTGCTCAAGCAGCTTGGCCTCGGCGGCATGGGCGGCGGCGGCATGGGTGGTATGGGCGGCATGGGTGGTGGCGGCATGGGTGGCATGGGCGGTGGTGGTATGGGCGGTATGGGTGGCGGCGGAATGCAAAACATGGGCGGCGGCATGGGTGGCGGTGGTGGCGGCATG
>JBJTOP010000170.1:0-16439 GCA_046074645.1 Planctomycetaceae bacterium
CCCTTTTTCGCTGGAATTTCGCTGACGCGGACCTGCAGCATCTCCGGGGGCGGCGTTGCCGCCGGGGGGCGCGCCTGCAGGTGCTGACCCGCCTGAGCCGGAGGAAGAACCGCCACCCAGACCACCCCCACTGCCGCTCCCTGGCTGGCCGCCTTGTTGACCGCCACCCTGTTGGCCGCCACCCTGTTGGCCACCACCCTGTTGGCCACCACCCTGTTGGCCACCGCCCTGCTGGCCGCCACCTTGCTGGCCACCGCCCTGTTGACCGCCACCTTGCTGGCCACCGCCCTGTTGACCGCCACCCTGCTGGCCACCGCCCTGCTGGCCACCGCCTTGCTGGCCACCGCCTTGTTGACCTCCACCTTGTTGGCCGCCGCCTTGTTGGCCGCCGCCCTGCTGACCGCCGCTTTTCTGACCGCTATCCTGCTGACTGGTACTTTGTTGGCCCTTAGGATTCTGATTATTATTGGGTTGTGGGTCCCCGTTTGGCTGCGGCTGGCCGTTGGGATCTGATTTGCCGTTTGGCTGTGGGTCCCCGTTTGGCTGCGGCTGGCCGTTGGGGTTTGATTTGCCGTTTGGTTGTGCGTCGCCGTTTGGCTGCGGCTGGCCGTTGGGGTTTGATTTGCCGTTTGGCTGTGGGTCCCCATTTGGCTGCGGCTGGCCGTTGGGATCTGATTTGCTGTTTGGTTGTGCGTCGCCGTTTGGCTGCGGCTGGCCGTTGGGATCTGATTTACCGTTTGGCTGTGTGTCCCCGTTTGGTTGTGGCTGTCCGTTGGGGTTTGGTTCGTTGGTCGGCTCCGGGTCGTCCTGCATTCTTTTTTGCGCGGCTTCGATGAGCTTTTTCAGGGCTTCATCGTCTTCAGCGCGCTGCGGAGGAGTTGAGTTCTCGGGTGAGTTTGACTTTTCTGGCTGATCGGTTTGATCGGTCTGATCGGGGGTTTCGGTTGACGGGGCCGTTTCTGCCGGTGTGTTGGGGTTCGCTTGTGGGATGTTTTGTTCGCTTGTCTGCTGTTCCTGTTCCCGTTGTTGCTGTCGATTGATCAGTTGTTGCTGCAGTTCGCGGTCCTGTTTGAGTTGTTGTTCGAGTTGTTCGTTGGTGGCTGGGGGTTGGATGCGAAGCTGGAGGTCACCGGTACGTGCGGCGTTTCCGAGAGGTGGGCGGTTATCGCGGGCTTCGAGGTGGTAGGTGATGAGGTCACCGGGGCTGATTCGCAGGGTTGCCAGTTTGAATTCCCACGAACCCGCCCAGGATTTCGCGTTACCGTGGACAGTGGAGTCCCAGAGGAATTCTGAGACTTGGCCGGGTTGTCCATTGATGGCGTAGTGGAGGGTGACGTTGCGGAGCAGGAAGTCGGGGTCCTGAGCTTCGACGAGAAGCGGGATGATGGCATTAGCGGGGACTTCGAGATCACGCGATGGATCGAGCAGTCGGATGTTGGGTGGTTGGTCGATGCGGACATCGATGGGATGTACGGCGGGTTGGGGATCGACCTGACCTTCGGTGTCGGTGACTGCGATGCGGTAGAATTTGGGAGTGGATCCATCTTCGCGTACGGTGAGGTTCCAGGCAGCGGTGAGTTGAGTGTTATCGATGGTGACTGCGACTTCTTCGCCTTTGCTGTTGAAGGCGGGATCGTTGGAGAGTTGGAGAACAGCATGTTTGAGAGGTCGATCAGCTTCGGCGCTGACAGTGACGTGTGTATCCTGCCAGGCAGTGATGGCGGGAGTGGAATCGGAGCGTGCGGGGAGGTTCATGTATTCCGGGTAGGTGCAGCGAACTTCCGTCACGCGAGCATTTGGTGGTTGTCGGACGTTGACGGTAAAGGATTCGCTGACGGCATCTCCGGCGACGATGCGATACTGGAAGTTCTGGCGAACTCCGCGGCTATTTTCGCCATGCATGGTGACGCGAAATCGACCGGAGTCATCGGTGTTCTGCATGTCGAGAGTTTCATCGACAAAGCGGCGGTCGCTGGTGGTGAAGAGCAGTTTGACTTCAGGTGGGATTTGTCCTGAGACATCGACTTGAAATTCGACGGCGGTACCAGCGGCGACGGTGATGTTTCCCGGGTGGATTTCGTCGAGCACAGTGACGGTAGCGACGTTTGAGTGGGCGAATGAGAATGGTCTGAGGAGGCTGATGGATTTGGGACTGAAGACGGCGTAGAGGCAGGTGGCGAGAGTGAGTGCGAAGAGGAGGAGTCCGAGTCGGGTGAGCCAGCGTCGATCGACGACTTCGTCAACGTGAACGCGTGTGAGGCTGACGGCAGCGCGTTTTTCGAGCACGCGGCGGATGGAGGCGCCGGGGTCTCGTCCGGCGTTTTGGAGATCGACGAGTGCGGTGAGGCTGCCGTCGAGTCCGTCATTGTGACTGTCCAGCATCCGTGCAGCGAAGACCGGGTGAACTTTGCTTGAGAGGCGGAGGAGGACGAAGCGGTAGACGATGAACAGGCAGCCGAGCAGGACAGAGGCGAGGAAGACTGCGCGTGTGAGGGGGGCGAAGCCACCGCTGACGACCCAGTGATCGAGGAGGGTAAAGATCAGGACATAGCTGACGAGCAAAAGAGCGGCGAGGAAGGCGGCGGTGAGCAGGTCAGTGGTTTTGATGCGGCTTTGGGCGACAGCCAGTTGGTAGCGGATGAATTGTTCGGGTTCGACGAACTGATCGTGTTGTGGTTCGGAAACGGTGGCCACGACAGGACTTTCGTGAAAAAGCCGTGGGGGAGTCCAGCTGACCGTAGTTTATCGGCTGAAGAGCTGAGGTGGCAACCAATTTGCTGGAAATGGGTGGATTCGGTTGACTTTGCGGGTTGTGTGAGTGGCGACGGGGGGGGCGGGGGGGCGTTTTTCGAGGATTAGAGGCCGAGAGCATCTGCCATGGAATAGAGGCCGGGTTTTTGGTTGGCGAGGAATCGGGCGGCGGTGAGGCTTCCGAGTGCGTAGCTGTCTCGGGTGTGTCCGCGGACGGTGAGGTCGATGGTTTCGCCCATAAGGCCAAAGATGATGGTGTGTTCGCCGACATTATCACCGGTGCGGACGGCGTGGTAGCCGATTTCGCTGGCGGGACGTTTTCCGGTGCGTCCTTCTCGGCCGTGGACATGATTTTGCTGACCCATTTGTTCTGCGACGATGCGTCCGAACTGGAGAGCAGTGCCGCTGGGGGCATCTTCCTTGAAGCGGTGGTGTCGTTCGATGATTTCGACATCGACACCGTCGGAGTTATTGCGGAGGATGCGGGCAGCATCGCTGACGAGTTTCATCACAAGATTCACAGCGGTGCTCATGCTGGGGGCCATCAGCACGGGGGTAGACTGAGCGGTTGCGAGGACAGCGGAGCGAAGTTCGGCGGGGAGTCCGGTGGTGGCGACGACGAGGGGTATGGCTCGGGTTTCGCAGAGGGGCAGGATGGTCTGGAGTCCGGCGGGGGTGGAGAAATCGATGACGACATCGACGCGGGCATTGAGTTCGTGAGAGACGGGGACACCGCAGTGTCCGGCCCCTGCGAGTTCACCGCAGTCTCGTCCGAGGGCGGGTGAGTTGGGTGATTCGAGAGCAGCGGCGACGTGGAGATCTGTTGCCTGCAGGGCGAGGGCGACGACGCGTTGCCCCATCCGACCGGCAGCACCGTTGACAGCGATTTTCAGAGTCATGGGAATAGGCGTTTGGGGGGTGTGGGAGTTAGCCGTTGGGGCGTTGGGCGAGTGGGATGTAGTTACGAACGGTGGCGCCGGTGTAGACCTGTCGTGGGCGGTAGATTCGGCTGGTGTCTTCGTCGCGTTGTTCGCGCCAGTGAGCGAGCCAGCCTGGGAGTCTTCCGAGGGCGAACATGACGGTGAACATGTTTGTGGGGATGCCCATGGCGCGATAGAGGATACCGCTGTAGAAATCGACGTTGGGGTAGAGTTTTCGGCTGACGAAGTAGTCGTCCTCGAGGGCAATTTTTTCGAGGTTTCGGGCGATCTCGAGGAGTGGATCGGAGATGCCGAGTTCGTTGAGGACCTGTTCGGCCATTTTGCGGAGAATAGTGGCGCGGGGATCGAAATTTTTGTAGACGCGGTGACCGAAGCCCATGAGTCGGAAGTTGCTGTTTTTATCTTTGGCCATCATGACATATTTTTTGTAATCGCCGCCGTCATCGTGGATCATTTGCAGCATTTCGAGGACGGCCTGATTGGCACCGCCGTGGAGTGGTCCCCAGAGGGCGCAGATTCCGGCTGAGATGGAGGCGAAGATATTCGCGCGGCTGCTGGCGACGATGCGAACGGTTGAGGTGCTGCAGTTCTGTTCGTGATCGGCATGGAGAATCAGCAGCATATTGAGTGCTTTGACGAGCACTGGATTGATTTTGTATTCCTCGGCGGGCACGGCGAACATCATGTGCAGGAAGTTGGCACAATAGGAGAGTTCGTTGCGTGGGTAGATGGTTGGTTGTCCGATGGACTTTTTGTAGGCGTAGGCTGCGATGGTGCGAACTTTGGCGAGGAGTCGGACGATGTTGACATCGGAGCGGTCGTCTTCGGTGCCTGGGTAGTAGGTGGAGAGGGAGGCGACCATCGCGGAAAGGATTGCCATGGGGTGTGCATTTGGCGGGAATCCTTCGAAGAACTTTTTCATATCTTCGTGGATCATGCTGTGGTAAGTGAGTTCGGCGCGGAAGGCGCGAAGTTGTTCGGGTGACGGGAGTTCACCGTAGAGGAGCAGCCAGGCGGTTTCGACAAAATCGGACTGTTCGGCGAGCTGTTCGATGGGGTAACCACGATAGCGGAGGATGCCGTTGTCACCATCGATGAAGGTGATGGCACTTTTGCAGGCCCCGGTGCTGTTGAAGCCGGGGTCCATGGTGATGGCTCCGGACTGTCCGAGGAGTTTGGTGATATCGATGGCGGTTTCTTTTTCGGTGCCGCGGATCACCGGCAGTTCCCAGGATTTGCCGTCGAGTGTCAGAGTGGCGCTGGACATGTGTGGAATTTCCCTGGTGACTGAGTGTGTTTGCGGGGTCGAGGGCGCCGGGGTGCGCGGTTTCGACCGGGATTCTGAAAGGTGGGAGGGTGTTACGGTAACACGGATGCCGCAAAAGTAAACTGTAGGTGGCGGGGATGTTCATATTCGGAACGGGCGGTGCGGGTTGATTCGTCGGAGGAATTGGTTGAGAATGGTTTTGGGTGCAAGCATCAAAGAGGCGACGGCTGAGGGGAGAATCCGGAATGGTTGAGGGACCGCAGGAATTGACGTCTGAGGACATTGCGCTGCGGTATCTGGAGCAGTTGCCGTGGCGGCCGTATCCATTTCAGGAGCAGGCGATCGTCACGTGGTTTGAATCGAGCGACGGCATTCTGGTGTGTGCTCCCACGGGTACAGGAAAGACGGTGATCGCGGAGACGGCGCTTTTCGAGGCATTGATGACGGGTCGTCGAGCCTATTACACGACTCCGCTGATCGCGTTGACGGAACAGAAGTACAGGGAGTTGCGGGAGGCTGCTGTTCGCTGGGGTTTTTCGGCTGACCGGGTGGGGCTGGTGACCGGGAACCGCCGGGAGAACGCTGAAGCTCCGATATTGGTTGTTGTAGCCGAGATCCTGCTGAATCGTCTGCTTTCGCCGGAGGAGGAGAGTTTCGAGGAAGTTTCTGCGGTGGTGATGGACGAATTTCACAGTTTCAACGACCCGGAGCGTGGAATTGTCTGGGAGTTATCTCTGGGGCTGCTGCCGAAGCACGTGCGATTACTGTTGATCAGCGCCACGGTGGGCAATGCGACAGATTTCACAGTGTGGCTCTCGCGGATGCATGGTCGAACGCTGCGGTTGCTGCAGAGCACGGAGCGTCGCGTGCCGCTGGATTTTCGCTGGGTGGCGGACGAGTTTCTGCCGGACCAGCTGCAGGAGATGTCGCGTGGCGAGGAGCAGCAGCGGTACACGCCGGCGCTGGTGTTTTGTTTCAACCGCAACGAATGCTGGAGTGTTGCGGAACAGCTGCGTGGCCGTGACTTACTGGCAGACGGACAGCAGCGACAGCTCATCGATGAGATTTCCCGCCACGACTGGTCGATTGGTGCGGGAGGGAAGCTGCGTCAGTTTCTGTTACGGGGGATTGGTCTTCATCATGCGGGACTGCTGCCGCGTTATCGCAGGGTAGTGGAGCAGTTATTTCAGCAGAAGTTGCTGAGTGTCTGCATCTGCACGGAGACTCTGGCGGCGGGCATCAATCTGCCGGCTCGTTCCGTTGTCATGACATCACTGCTCAAGGGTCCCCCCGGTGCGATGAAGCTGATCGACCCCAGCAGTGCTCATCAGATGTTCGGCCGCGCCGGGCGTCCTCAGTTTGACAGTCGGGGATATGTGTTTGCCGTGGCGCACGAGGACGACGTGCGTTTGTTTCGCTGGCAGCAGAAATACGATGAGATCCCCGAGGATACTCGGGACCCGCACCTGATTCGTGCAAAAAAGAATCTGAAAAAGAAAATGCCGAAGCGTCGGGAGGGAGTGCAGTACTGGTCGGAGCGTCAGTTTCAGGTGCTGCGAGATGCACCGCCGGTGCGTCTGGCAAGTCGCGGCAGTTTCCCCTGGCGACTGCTGGCTTTTCTGATCCGTCGTTCGGGGACAGTGCAGACACTGTTTGATGCGATTAACCGGCGGTTGCTGGAACCAGCGGAGAAGGAAGCGGCCTGTCGGCAGCTCGTCTCAATGCTCAGGACACTGGCCGAGGCCGGTTTTGTCACTCTGGAACCAGCTCCGCCCTCCCTTGCAACGACTGCAGCGCGGGCCCTGGGCGAATCGGGGCCTGGTGTTTTCCGATCAACGCTGGCGGAGCATTCTGCGCGGGAATTGCTGGCGGTGATTGATTCGCGGTCGGCCGCAGCGGCCCAGTCACGGTGGCTCTCGACGCATCTGCCTCCGGTGGGCGCCGAGGAGGGGAGCGTGGGAGATCCGGTTGAATCCGAACCGCTGGAGAACTCTGTCGCAGCGTCTGCATCCGCTGTTGAGGATGAGTTTGGGGTTGGAATTGAAGGGGAGGAACCGGCGATTTTGAGGCCGGCGGATAAGGGGGCAAAGGTTCCGGAGGTGGTGGGTGCAGAGTTTGTGACGGGGAAGGCGAGCGATTCGAGTCTGGCGGGCAGCGAGCCTGTTTCTGATGCCGTGGATTCCGGTTCTGGTTCTGGTTCTGGACTGCTTGGGCGTTTAATCCAGGAGGCGCGGACGAGTGGAACGAGTGGAGTCGGGGGCGGCGTGAAATCTGCGAAGTCTGGAGGGAAGACAGGGGTTTCCGGGGGCAGAAAGCCTGTTTTGGCGGGCGTGGAGGAGCCACTTTATCAGCCGCGACTGGCGATTGCTTCAGAGCCTCTGAAGCTGATCAACAGTTTTCGGAGTATTAATCCGCTGTATGGAATATTTCTGGCGGAGCAGATGCATCGTGCGAGCTATGAAGAGCGGCTGCAGTTGCTTGAGAGTGTGCTGGACATGCCGTCATCGGTGGCGGTGATGGTGCGAGTGCCGCTGCCGGAGCAGATGCCTCCTGGGCCACTGGCGAGTGACTATCTGAATCCGCGGTTATTGTCGCTGGGGCTGGTAACGCCACAGGAGTTAACTGGATATTTTGATGAGGTGGAGCGGAAGAAGGTGTATCCATTGCCGCTTGGGGACCGGATGCGAATGCTCTTTCAGCACGACTATCCGGGTGTGGGCACGATTGCACAGCGGAGCATATGGTGTGTTGGTGACATGCTGCGATTTGGCGGGAACTTTGATCGCTATGTGCGGGCGCGGGAGTTAACGAAGCAGGAGGGAATTGTGTTTCGGCACTGTTTGCGGCTGATTTTGCTGTGTGGCGAGTTTGCGGATCTGGAGCCTCCGCAACTGGATCCGGTGGAATGGCGGAGGGATCTGGCGGAGCTGGCGGCGATACTTACGGAGTCCTGCCGGGCAGTGGATCCTGCGAGTACGGATGAGACGTTGACGGCGTTGCGGAGTCACGCTGCGGGGCAGGAGCTGAAATTCTGAAGCGGGCGAAGACGGGGCGATGATCGGAGTGGAGCGAGGGCAGTATCAGGCGTTCGATGCGAGCGAGGTTTGGGGAGTGGAGAATGTGGTCGATCAGCAGGCCGCAGGGATACCGTGGACCTGCGTTCCACGTAGGTTCGATGCCCTGTCCGGTTGCGGCGTTGAGCAGTGTTGAGTCATTGATGAGGTCCTGAAAGGCGGGTGCCCATGGGGTGAGGTTGAAGTCGCCCGCGAGAAGAATGCGGCTGTCTGATGGCAGGTTGGCAGCGGCTTTTGCGGCGGTGGCAAGTTGTCGGGAGCGGAGCTGGAAGTTGCTCTGTCCGATGGGTGGCATGCAGTGGAGAGCGATCAGGTTTACCGGGCCGGCAGAGGTGCTGATCTCTGTTGTGATGGCAGGAAGCTTTGATGATGGGTTGCTGGGTTGAAGAGCCCCGAAATCCTGAATACGGGAGTTAGCGAGAGGGAGTCGGGAGAGGACAGCGATTCCGAATGCTCCGGGGTCGCGATCAGCCCACACCATGTGGGGATAGTTTGAACCGAGCAGTTGAGTGAGGGCTTGTCGGAGTTTTTGATTGGCTTCGATGACAACGAGCACGTCGGCCTGGGAATTGCGAAGAGAGTCGGCGATGACGTTGTGCTGGGGGTTATCGAAGCGAACATTGGCGACGCAGATGGAGATTTCCGCTGTGGGGGTTGGGTTGCGACTGTTTGCGGCGAAGTCGGTGGCTGGGGTGGCGGAGTTGGAAAAGAAAGCGGGTGTGAGGAATGATGAGTGCCAAAGGAGCAGGAGGCTGGCGAGGATCAGGTGGATTTTGAGTCGCGTAAGAATATAGGCGGCGAGGAGTGTTGTGGCGGCGATGCAGGCCTGAACGCGGAGGTTAGCGAGGACGTCGGCGACCCACCATGAGCGAGCGGGGAGTGAGGCAGCGGTGAGAGCGAAGGCGAAGAGCAGAGGGATGGAAGCAGCGAAGCGAGCGCGTCGGCGTGTTTGCAGCGGGCTGTCGGGGGCGGCATCAGGTGGGGGTGAGGTGCTGGATGGGGTGGTGTGGTCGAGCATGAGTCGGCGGGGGTTATTCGCTGCCGGCGCCGAAGCGGTTGATTTTCCTGGTGATGCGTTCGCGGCGGCGGAATGCTTCGAAGCCTTCGACCTGATATTCGGGAAGTACGGTATTGATGCGTTTTTCGATGTTGGTGAGTTCACCGCCCTGAGCGAGGGTTACGAAGGTGACAGCGCGACCCTGCTGATCGGAGGAGAGGCGACCAGTGCGTCCGACGCGGTGAACATAGTCATCGCAGTACTCGGGAATGTCATAGTTAATAATGTGTGAGATGCCGCTGATATCGATACCACGACCGACGACATCGGTGGCGATGAGGAGTCTGAGTTGTCCGGCGCGGAGATCGCGGATGACGCGATCACGTTTGCGTTGCGGGAGGTCTCCGTGGATGCAGGCGACGCGACCTGATTTGAGTCTTTTGGAGAAAACTTCGTGGAGTTTATCGGCGCCGCGTTTGGTGCGAGTGAAGACGATGACCTGACTTGGTTTTTCGCGGGCGAGGATACGAATAAGGAGTGGAAGTTTGCGATCTTCATCGACGGTGACGTAGAACTGTTCGATGGTATCCACGACGACTCGGTCTTCGGACAGATCGACAGACTGAGGTTTAACCATGTACTTGCTGGCGAGTCGCAGGACATCGGGGGGCATGGTGGCTGAGAGGAGGAGTGTCTGTCGATCGGAGGGGCAGCAGCGGAGGATGCGTTCGATGTCCGGGCGGAATCCGATATCGAGCATTCGATCGGCTTCGTCGAGCACTGCGATGGAGAGATCGTTGAAGTTGAGGTGTCCGCGGCGCATGAGATCGATGACGCGACCGGGAGTCCCGATGACAATCTGGGCACCGTTTTTAATGTCGTCGATCTGGCCGCCGATGGGCCTGCCGCCGACGGCGAGTGCGAAGCGGACTTTGAGTCCGGCGGCCAGTTTCCGGGATTCGGCGCAGACTTGTTCGCTGAGTTCGCGGGTGGGGGCGAGGACGAGCACCTGGATGGCGAATTGGAGGTGATCGATTTGTTCGAGGGTTGGGAGCATGAAGGCAGCGGTTTTTCCGGTGCCGGTGCGTGCCTGTCCGATGCAGTCGCTGCCGGTGAGAGCGAGCGGGATCAGGGCTGCCTGAATGGGGCTGGGGGTTTCGTACCCAATTTTCCGGAGGGTGCGGAGAGTGGGCTCAGAGAGCCCAAGTTCCTGGAAGGACGGAGTTGTGGCTTGTGGGAGGATGTTTTCTGCCGAGTTTGCCAATTTGGGACCTGAGGTGGAAGAGGATGAAATCCGCTGGGGGTTGTGCCTGTCTGCAGGTGAAACTTTAGGTTACAGATGGGCGGTCGTCAATCTGAGCACTGGTTTGGGGTCTGCAGTGGCCTGCAGGGCCTATGATTTGAAAAGGATTTCGAACTGGCTGCCTTCGCCGAGTCGGCTGCGGGCGGAGATTTGAGCATTGAGGGCGTGGCAGAGATGTTTGACGATGGCGAGTCCCAGTCCGGAGCCGCCGCGTTCGCGGGAGCGATCTCGATCGACGCGGTAGAAGCGTTCGAAGATGCGTTCGAGGAGTGGTTCCGGGATGCCTTCTCCGGTGTCTTTGACAGTGATTGAGGTACCGAGTTGCGTTTTGGCGAGGAGCACAGTGACGGTCCCGTTTGGGGGTGTGTGCTTGATGGCATTATCGAGGAGATTATCGAGGATGGTTCGGAGTGCCTGCTGATCGGTGTGCAGGTGCAGTGGGGAAGGTCCGGAGAGGGTGAGCTGGACGTTGCGAGTATCAGCGATGGTGCGGAGGGTGCGGAGCGATTCAGCGGCGACGGCGGCGGCATCAACGTTTGCCAGATGCAGAATTTCCTGGCCGGATTCGACTCGGGCCAGCTGGAGCATTTTGAGGATGAGCTGGAGCAGTCGTTCGGACTGTTCTTCGATTTGTCGGAGGAAATGGTTGGCGGCTGAGGGGTCATCGAGTGCCCCGGCGAGGAGTGTATCGGTACAGGCCTGAATCACGGTGAGCGGTGTTTTGAGTTCGTGGGAGACACCGCTGACGAAATCTCGTCGCATCGCTTCGAGACGTCGGACATCGGAGATATCGCGAACAACGACGACGGCGCCGGTTTGGGGCGAGTTTTGAATGGGGATGGCAACAAGGAGATGGTGGGCCTGATCTCTGGGGTTTCGGTATTCGAGGGTACTGACGTGCTTTTTGGCGAGGGATTCCTCCACGGTGTCGAGAAATGCGGGGATGCGGACGGTTTCGTAGAGTCTGTGTCCGGGAGTGATTCCGTCGCTGATGGTGAGCAGTCTGCGTGCTCCGGGGTTAAGAAAGAGAATGCGTTGATCGTGGTCGATGGCGATCACGCCTTCGATCATGGAATCGAGAACAGCGGTGAGCAGATGAATGGAGGCAGCGGCATCGCGTCCGGCCTGTTCGAGACCGACGATACGATCCTGGAGTTGATCCTCCAGCTGGTAGAGTGCGTGTGCGACGTCACCCACTTCGTCCTGTCTGTCGGAGACATTCAGGAGCATATCATCGCGGTCATCTCGCTGAACGGAGGCCTGGAGTTTCCGGGACATCACCTGCAGCGGGGAGACGACACCGGCTGCGACGACGAGGAGGCAGAGTGTACCCAGTCCCCAGGTGATCAGAGTGGCGTGGAAGGCGACGGTTGCGGTCTGGCGAGCCTGTTGTTCGGTGCTGGAGGGGTCGGAAGTGATCAGCAGGAATAATTTTTTTGGGGGGGAGGTATTAATGGGGCGGCAGGCCGCGAGTAGTTCGCGGGGAGAATCGTTGGGGCGGATGGTCCGTACAGAAATTCCGGAAGCCGCAGCGGCGTTCAGCAGGGATCTGAGGGTGAAATCTATGGTTTGCGAGGAGTTTGGGGATTCGGCGGAATTTCCCAGCTGATCAAGGAGCAGAATCTGGCGGTCGGCGGGAAGAGTTTTGCGGAAGTCTGCGATGGATTGTGCGTCTTTGGGGGAGCCATTGAGAGGGGCGGCGGCGAGCCTGAGTTGTTCGAGCACTGTTTGACGGTGCTGTTCTGCGGCATTTCGATCGAGAGTGGTGTACAGGGTTGCACCCAGTCCGAGAACGGCCGGGGCGGAGAGCAGGACGTAGAGTCCGGCGATCTTCCAGAAGAGTTTTGACTGGACCCAGGACAAGGTGGGACCTTTGCGGAGTTTGGGCGGTGCCGTTGGGGGTTGGCGTTCCGTGCCGTTGAGATTTTAGGCGGTTGGAGAGCCGGTGTCATTTCAGTGGCGGTCGGCATTTGGAGTCTTAACAAAGTGGTGGGAGCGGGAAGTTTGGGGTGTGTGGACTTTCGGCAACTGTTGATGGGGCTGCGCATTGCGGGTCAACATTTGGGTGTGGACCTGAAACACAGCGGCGATTGCGACGTTGCGAAATGTCAACCGTGAAGTAGCGGGCCAAATTCCGGGTGGTCAGCAGAGTTTTCCTGACCGTCAGGGTCTGCCATGCCGGCAATTGCTGGGTTGCGGTGTGGCGAGGGGAATTGGCCGGGTGGTGACCAGTCGTTGAACGCGCCTGCATTCTGCTGGTTTTTTACTGGTTTCTGACTTAGCTAAGGGCATTCGCGAAGGGATGTCATTGCGAACGTTTCCGAGCGTCGCCTGGCATCTTTGGTGCATCGTCCACCGGGTGCTGCTCAGCGATGCTGCGTTCCGGCAACAGTGGCAATCGGCGCGGAGGCTGCATGGTGAGGCGTTCAGAACCGGTGAACTTCTTTTTTCCGAACGGGTGCCAGAGTATCACCTGTGAGAAGTTCCCGGTAATTCGGGGGGATTCCATGAAATCTTTGATGTGGACACTCGTTTGTGGCGTTGTGTTTCAGATGTGTGGAAGCCATGCGTTTGCTCAGGCACCGCCTTCATCACTGAATGAGGCCGGAGTTCAGGGGCCGATTACGGGAATCAACCCGACGGCGAGGACGATTACGGTGGGCGGAATGGTCTGTGAGATTCCGCCGGATCTGATTATTGACGGGACAACGGGAATCACTGGAGCCACATTGTCAAGGTTGCTGGATGCTGCAGCACCGGGGCGTGTGCGATCGATTTTTCAGTCTGGTCTCGGTGAATCGCCGTATTCAGCTGCGACGCTGACGGCCGAGGGGCTGACGTTGGTTGAGGGGACAACAACACGACACGTGATGTCGGCAGCGATGGTGGACTTTGGTGAAAACAGCATCGTTGGGACCGTGAGCAGCTACAACGCGACGACGGGGAGTTTTGTGGTGAATGGAGTTACGTGTCGAATGAACCCTGATCAGCGTTTTCCTGCGGTCGTGCTGAGCATCGCGGGGACTCCGATGCCTGCGAGCAATCTCAGTCGCAGCGTGAATACTCCGGTCCTGGCCGCTGGCTACTTTCATCAGGGGGTGCTGTACGCAACCAGCGTGGAGACGGAACTCGTGCCGTTAACTGCGGGAGCTGACACGGTCCAGGTAATTCGAGCTACAGCCCGACTTCGCGGGAATGCTCTGGGCGAACTGCGAATTGATGGCGTGGTACAGCCATTCGCTGCGAATGCTGTTGTGACCGTATCCGATTCCGCATCGGGCACTGTTCTGGGAACCGCCGCGGTGACTCAGAGCCTGACCATTCCTGGGCAGGGAGAGTTTTCGTTCCGACTGCGAAGTCTGGGGCGGCGTGTGACCTCGGTGCGTGTGCAGAGCAGTGGTCGTGGCGAGACAACAGCCACCTTGACGATCCGCTGAGACGATTGTCCGGCGACGACTGCAATGCGAGAGACAGGCTGCGACTGCGCAGCCTGTTTTTTCAGTTTGAAGTGTGAGCAGTTGGTGGATGGGTCTGGCGGAGAAGTTCGGCCAGCGAGTCACGAAGTTCTGAATGTGCGGGGTTGTTGGATTCGTTTCGAGTTTCAGCCGGCTGATCACTGGCGAGATACAGTTCGCGATCAGTGACGGCGCCTGTCTTCCAGTTGCGCCATTCGGTGTACCGGGCCAGCTGAGTGCGGATGCTGTAACCCATCGTGGCCGGGCTTCCCGAGGGCGTGCGATCGTAGTAGGCGGGTCTCGGATGCTGTGTGAGGGCTGAGTGCTTACCTTGCGAATCTGGCTGTGCCAGGACAGCGGTGAGGCTTAGTCCTTCGAGTCCCGGCGGTTGAGGGAGCTGGCAGAGATCCGTGAGTGTGGGAAAGAGATCGATAAGCTCGGTGATGGCGTGAGTTTGATGACCGGGATGCTTCATTCCTGGCGCGTGGATCATCAGAGGAACTCGGGCATCGTATTCGAAGTTTGAAGTTTTTCCCCAAAGGCTGTGTTCACCGATGTGGTAGCCGTGGTCACTAAGGAAGACGACCACAGTGCTGGAGGCGGCAGGAGACTCTGCGAGTGCGTCGAGGACTTTTCCGAGTTGAGCGTCCATGTAGCTGATGTTGGCGAAATAACCGTGGCGCATTTCTTCCACCTGTGAGGTGTCGGGAGTCTTCTGGTTATTGGCAGGTCCCAGAACTTCGGTGCTTTGATGAAAGGCGATGTCAGGCGCATTGGATGGGCGGGTATTGAGCAGTTGGGGCAGTTTGCTGCGATCGTAGAGATCCCAGTATTTTTTGGGAGCATTGAACTGTGCATGTGGCTTCCAGAAGCCCACAGCGAGGAAGAACGGTTGATCCGGCGAATTGCGAATGGCACGCACCGCTTCGTCGGCAACTCGTCCGTCGTAGTAAGCGGAATCGGGAACATCGCGACATTCGCAGATGCCGGGACCGGAATAACCAAAGCCGGACGTGGTTCGGGCGAGGTTGGCAGGCAGTGGTCCGTCAACCAGAGCGCGGTCATCACCATGATTGGCATAGTGCAGAAACTCCGGGACGCTCCATGACTGCGGATCGCCCTGAACTTTTGTGTGCCAGTTGTGAAAGATCTTGCCGATGCAGCGAGTGTGGTAGCCATGGGACTTGAACCACAGGGGGATCGTCTGGATGTCCGGATTGCGTTCGCGGAAGTGGACACTGTTATTCCAGATTCTCAGCGAGTCGGGGCGTCTGCCGGTGAGCAGAGAGGATCGCGACGGGTTGCAGACGGCCTGCTGGCAATAGGCGTGCGTGAAGAGGAGGCTCCGCCGGGCGAGGCGGTCGAGGTTTGGTGTCAGAGCGGGGGAACCATAGCAGCCGGCTTCGGGGCGGAAGTCATCGGCCATGATCAGGAGCACGTTGGGTGCTGGAGTGATCGTCTCATGTCTGGTGTCCTGAACTGCGAGTAAGCAGAAGAACTTGAGAAGGCAGAGCGTTATTGTCATGGGGGACTCCAGCGGCGGGTCAGCATTGTGATGTTCGCAGCGGATGAGAAGTGTAGTGGTCAGACGGGACTCAGAGTTCAGCCTGAGGAGAGATATCAAAAAAACGGAGGAAGATTTTGTGTGAAACTTTTGGAGGGATGCTGAGGGCCATCAACAGGTTTTGCTGCTGGCGTGGGCTGTTGGCAGGTGTGGCGCTCATGAAAATCGAGTGGCTGCCGAAGGCAGCCAGGGTGCCGGGGAGGAGCCCGGCACTGTTAGTTTCAGAAAACCTGTCGATGGAATCGCTCGAGCGCTCGGGTTGCATCGCAGCAGAGCCCTGTCCTCGGATGGTGAAATGGCGCGAACACGGGCAAATCTGGATATTTCGGTTCCGAGTGCCAGTTAACATCCTGCGGCCGGATCGAGTCACGCAAACGCAATGTGGCGTGCGGCTGATGTCGATCTGACGGGGCGTTTGCAGGGGGCGTTTGCCCAATGGCCTTGACTTTCTTGCAAAAGGGGGTGCCGGGAGGGCGAAGCTGGGATGGTGAAACGGTGGTAAGTACACCTGATTTCGTTCTTTGGATCCGCGCCATCCTGACAAGGCGTGCGGGGGATGTCAATCCCCCGGTAACTGTACGCACGACCTCAAAGTGCACACGATCTTAAAGTGCGTGGCACCTGCAGCGAAAATCCCAGAGAATTTATTGGCGTCCGCATCATTTGGTGTGGCACCGGGGACAGTCCCCGCGGCGACTGCGGCAGGCGTGCAACGGCGGCTGCTGGCGGGGCGGTAGAATCGTCACAAACCGAAGAGTCCCCAGAAACCGCAACCGGTAGGCGGCTGTCGGGGACAGTCCCCGCAGTCGCAGACACCGGGGGAAATGAGGTGGGGCGGTGGCCGACAAAAGGGGCTTGTTATGGCCCTGAGGTGCCTGGCACATGTAACAACACTCCTGCTGAGCCGCATCTCTGCCGCGAGGACTGCGGAACTTCAACGCCATCAGGCGGCAGCCACGCGACTGAGCGGTTGGGCGGAAGCCCAATGGCAGTCACTTTAGAAAAATTTGCCAGCACTACAATTCTTGGCACAAGATTTGCGCCAGGCAGGAGAAAACCCTACCAACTGCCTAAATGTCAGGTACCA
>JBJTOP010000171.1:0-10926 GCA_046074645.1 Planctomycetaceae bacterium
GACGACTTCCGGTGTTTTTAACACCGTTTCGTCATCCCAGCTTCGCCCTCCCGGCACCGTCTATTGCCAGAGCATCAAGGCCATTGGGACTGGCGACAGCGGGATCTGCAGCAGAATTAATTACCGAAAAAGGATTTTCCCGAAGAGCCCAGCACCTGCAGTAAATTGCTGTGATCATCAGTCCAGATCACCTGTGAGTTTCGCGGAGGCAGTTCAGCGGACCGCAGCAGCAGTTCCGAATCCAGCGTCGTGGCAGAATCGGCAAGCAGTGACCAGCGACTGCCGGGGGCAGAGAGTTTCGGGTGTCCGGCAACTTCGTCGGGCACATGAGGATCGTCCCACTGAATACAGGCCATTCCCGCATCCCTCGCCAGTCCCGCGGTGACTCGCGCCAGATCGAAATGCACATTGGAAATGTGAATCGCCAGAATGCCGTTCGGTTTCAGGTGTTGGCGGAAAACGGACAGAGCTTCCCGGGTGAGCAGGTGGATGGGAATGGCATCGCCTGAGAACGCATCGAGGACCAGCAGATCAAACTGTCGGGGTTCTTCATGTTCGAGCGACAAACGCGCGTCGCCCTCGACGTATTCAACGGACGCCGGACAATCCTTCAGGAAACTGAAGTGCTCTTTTGCCAGCCGTACGACATCGGGGTTGATTTCATAGAACACCAGAGTGTCTTCGGGGCGTCCCCAGGCTGCGAGGGTGCCGGTGCCCAGCCCGACAAGGCCAAGACGCAGTCCCTGATCACTTTTGGGCTGTCGCTCACGAATCGCCGTGATGGCCCGACCAACTCCGGACTGATAGCCGTAGTAAGTGGTAGGCACGGCCGGGAGTGCTTTGAACTGAAGTCCGTGAATGATTCGGCCGTGCTTCATGATCACGGCATCTTCCTCAGGGTAGTTTTCAATTCTCAGTACACCGTAAAAGTTGCGACTGCTGGCGAGAGATTCGTTGAATTCGGTGATGGACGAGCCGAAGTCGAGGAGCACGATGGAGATCACACCGATGGCGGCGCCTGCGGCGAGCAGTGGAGGCCGTCTGTCCTGACTGAGCCAGCCGCGGTGATCGAACCAGACGAAGAAGGCAAGTATGCCGGAGGCCAGCAGACCGATGTGATGTTCCCAGAGGGCTGGCAGCAGCAGCGGGGCAACGACGGCGCACAGCAGGCCTCCGGCAGCCCCGCCTGCGGCCAGAGTCAGATAGAACAGAGTGAGTTTCTGAGTGCCGGGACGAAGTCGGGCGAGTTCTCCGTGGCAGAGCATAAACACGCTGAACAGACCCGTCAGCCACGCGGCCAGCTGCAGCAGGAAATGCAGGCGGGTGCCGAACAGATGCAGCCAGCCCAGCAGCGGAATGATTGTCGCGGTCAGCGGCGCGAAAACGCCGCGGACATACCAGCGATCGCTTTCAAAACAGAGCACAAACGAGACGAGGTAGAGTGCGAGCGGGGCGATCCAGAGGAAGGGGACCACCGCAACGTCCTGGCAGATTTCGCTTGTGCCGGCGAGCAGCATGACGGACGCAAGGAAGGCGAGGAGCAGCCAGTGTGTGATGGGAGCGACCGCGGAGGTTGACGGGCTGATTTCCGGACGATGGGGAGTGTTCGCAGCCGTGGAGGACGAATTGCGCAGGCCGTTGCTGCGACCGGAGACGTCGCGGTACATCCACACAAGGCAGGCACCACAGGCGCACGCGAACATCCGGAAGGTCCAGTTGAAAACGGTCGCCTGAACGGTGATCGGCAGGAGTGGTTCGATGAGTGCCGGATAGGCAAGGAGAGCGGTGAGGGAACCGGCGTTTGAGAGGGCGTAGAGGCGATGGGGACGCACAGCAGGTGCGGCATGGGCCAGCCATCTCAGCAGCAGTGGGCTGGTGGCAGACAGTACGAAATAGGGGAGTCCGGCAGTGATGGTCAGCAGTATCAGAACGCGGGCGATCGGCACACTGCTGTTTTCGGGTTTCCAGTCAGCGTCGGGCAGAAGTCTGACGAGGACGGCTGCGATCATCAGCAGCAGACTGTGAACGACCAGTTGAGCGTTCAGCGGGAGTTTTGAGGAAAGCAGGTGAGCGTAGAGGTACCCGGCGAAAAGGAGCGTTTGGAAGAACAGCATGCATGTGGTCCAGACAGCGGGTGCGCCGCCGAACCACGGGAGAATCAGCCGTCCGATCATGGGCTGGATCAGGAACAGCAGGAAGGCGCTGAGCAGCACCGTGGTTCCCCAGAGTCGCAGGGGCGGACGGGCGGTGCTTCCGTTCTGAAGACTGAGTTCGGGAGCTGGAGACCTGGAAGCTGGCATCGGGAGGGGAATCCGGAGTATCTGGGAATCTTCAGTGGCCCATTGAATCTCGCACATTTTCAGATTTTTTCCATTTTCATCGGCATTTTTTGCCGATTTCCGGCGAAGATGACGTGCAGGAGCGTTGGAACTCGATCTGTCCTGCGTCTGTTCTCAATCCCTGACTGTATCTCTTTCTCCCTGCCAGGAGCATTCCCACTATGCTCGCGTGGACACAGCGTTTTTTCCGCCCGCGGCGCCGGCAATCGGCGTCCGTCAGGTCAATCACCCTGGCTGCTCAGGCTCTGGAATCGCGCCAGGTGCTCAACGCGGTCACTGTTCAATTATCCGCCTTCCGCGACACGACGATTTACAACACGGATGTTCAGGCGTTATCGAATGGTGCGGGTCAGTATCTTGTGTCCGGCGGTTCTTCCGGCTCCATTTCCGCTCGCCGCGGTCTGCTGGCGTTTGACCTGCAGTCGGCTGGTATCCCGGAAGGCGCCACGATCATTGACGCAGTGCTCACGCTGAACGTGGCGGAATCTTTTGGAAACATGCTCACGGTCGGTCTGCATCCGGTCTCAAAAAGCTGGGGTGAGGCGGCCAGTGACGCCCCGGGCAATGAACTTGACGGGACCTCTGGTCTCGCCGGCGACGCCACATGGCTCTTCAGCCAGTTTGACTCCACCGCATGGGCTTCTCCCGGTGGCGACTTTGGCGGTGCCTCCGCGACGACTCAGGTGGCCGGACAGGGAGCGTGGCAGTGGACGGGTGGCGGCGTTGTTGCCGATGTTCAGCAGTGGCTGAATCAGCCTCAGTCCAACCACGGCTGGCTGCTCCGATCATCAGAAAGTGCGGGCGACATCCGATCCTTCCACAGCCGCAACTCCACCAATCCTGCCCTGCAGCCTCTGCTTGAAATCACCTACGAAGAACCGTTTATCCCCTCCGTCGTTGAAGGCCGCAAGTGGCACGACCGCAACGCAGACGGCATCCGCCAGTCCCCGGTGCTTGCGCAGCTGCGACTCTTCAATCCAAACGGCAAAGAGTTATACAACTCATTTCGAGGCAGAGAGTACTGGTATCGTTCGCAGGTCAATTCCAACTGGTACTTTCTCACGCCGGAAGGCGATCTGAAGCAGTGGAGTGGCGCGGCAGGTAAGCTCACCGGCACCACCATCGAATCGCTGGGCTCCCGAGCGTGGCATAATCGCACGGCGATTACTGACGCTGCTTCGATCGCCGACGAACCATGGCTGAATGGATTTGTCTTCGAACTGCTCGACCAGAATGGCAGCGTCGTCGCCGCCACCTCGTCACGCGACATCGACCGCAATGAAAACGGGCAGATTGACTCCGAACAGGAACGGGGCTGGTATCGCTTCGAAAACGTCGCTCCCGGCAAGTACACCGTTCGCGAGGTACTGCCGGAAGGCTGGGTGCAAAGTGCCGGACGCACGTCTCCCGGCGCTGCGGCCGCCCGCGGCCTCGATCAGTCGCTCGACCTCACCTTTACCGGCAACCTTTACGAAAACTTCGGCAAGCTCGGCGAACGCTGGCTCAAAGGCGGTAACAGCTGGTACTACATCACGCCGGCCGGCAGCCTGTTTCGCTGGAACAATCGCGCTGTCACCGCCACTGCTCCGCTCACCGGCACGCTGATCGCATCACCCGGAAATCCTTATTACAGCGACGTCAGCCTTCTGCACGCCGCCGAAGATCCAGTGCTCACCGTCACCTCCGGGTCTCTTGTCACGCGGTTTGACTTCGGCAATTATCAGCCGTCGATCATCGAAGGTCGTACATGGATTGATACCGATCCCAACGCCAGCCGCAATCCCACTCGACTGCCAACGGCCGTCGCGATACCTCGCCCGGCACAGGCGACCGTGAACGCTGCCGCAATCGCCTGGTACGAAGTCTACGCTCCGGTCACAGATCCTCTGCTGGCAACAGAATCTGATCCACCGGTAAGGCGAATCTTTTATCTCACGGCCACTGGTCAGGTGTTTGAATGGACCAGCTCCGCGCCACCGCGACTGTTCACTCAGGTGTCCACCACCACCGGTTCCGCCGCCACCGCAATTGCTCGCGCCGCATTCGTTGCTGAACCATGGCAGAACGGAGTCACGATCCAGCTCCTGAACGCCTCCGGCTACGTGGTCGCTCAGGCCGTCACGTCCGACTTCGACCGCAACGCTGACGGGAAGATCAGCAGCGAGGCAGAACAGGGATGGTACCGTTTCACCGGGCTGCCTCCCGGCCAGTACTCGCTTCGCCAGGTGCTGCCGACGGGCAGTGTGGCCGTCACAGAGGCGCCTGCTGCTCTCCTGCAAACAGCTCGCAGCCTGAACGATACGTGGCGTTTCGAAGCTGCCCCCAGCGATCATTTCAACTTTGGCGGCCGCAACGAACGCTGGTTCCGCAGCAAATCGCAGGATTGGTTCTATATCCTGCCTTCCGGCGCCGTGCATCAATGGGACCGCAAAAGTGGTGGACGAACCGGACTGGTCCGAGGAACGCTTGTTGCTCAGCTCTCCGGTGCGTTTTATGTGAATCTCGGACTGCTCTTTCGGCCGCCTGCCGCTTCGCTGACACTGCAGTCCGGCCAGAATCTTCAAAGAAACTTTGCTCAGGTCCGACTGCTGGACACTGTCTTCAGCTCGATTGCCAGCGAGATTCGCTGACGGGTTTCCGTGCCCGCCAGGCCCGTCATTCCCCTTGTCCGTCCCCGTCGTTCCCTTCCGGTTCATCCATCCGCAACCACAGAGGCTCGTCCTGGTCGCTGGAGCGAGTCTGCAGAATTTCGTTGGGCCGGAAGCGGGTCTTGTAATTCATGGACTGACATTCGCGGATGTAGAACCCCATATGCAGCCACTGTCGGCCATGCTGACGAGCGTATTCGATCTCCTGCATCACGGACCAGGTTCCCAGTGCGAAGCTGCGGTAGTCCGGGTGATGGAAAAAGTAGACGCTGGAAAGCGCGTTGGGGGTGACATCGACGAGTCCGAGGGCGATCAGTTTGCCATCCAGGCGATATTGAAATTCGCGAGCGAAGCTGAAGTCACCATCGAGAAAGGCTTCTGAGTATTCGCGGGTTTCAATCGTTCGCAGTGGCCACTGCCGACGTTCGTGCATGTCAGCGTGGTAGAGGTTATAGAGTCGAATGTGTTCGGCTGTGGCGGCGGGTTTGCGGACCTGCAGTCGGATGTCCAGTGATTTCTGGACGCGACTCAGCACTCGCCGCTGGCTGCGGGAGGGTTGAAATTCGGGCACGCAGACACGGAGGCTCTGGCAGGCGCGGCAGGCCTGACAGGCGGGGCGGAAGAGCGTGCGGCCGAAGCGTCGCCAGCCACGATTGAGGAGTTGTTCGTAACGTGTTTCAGAGAGTGTGGCGGCGAGCCGATAGATGATGTGCGTCGTTTGGCCGGGGATATAAGAGCAGTCGTCGGGAGCTCCTGGGATTTCCAGTTCCCATGACTCGTCATCCTTTGAGATTGAGAGCAGGGACATTGTAGAATCCTGTTCTGCCGCCTCTGTGGTTGCAGGTATTTCCGGAGCCATCCGCACACCCGGTTAGTTTCGCTGCCCGAAACTGCGGAATCCACCTCAATTGGTTAACTCTCCTGGAAATCCATGCGGATGCCAGGGACAGGCGGGAGCAAAACGTGCAACAGACGGTACAGGAGTGTGTGGAGTGTCTGCTGAGCGGGGGTAATCTGACGACTGCGCAGGCTGCGCTGGCTGCAGGTGCGATTATGGACGGTGAATGTGAGCCGGTGGATATTGCGGCCTTTCTGACGGCACTGGCCATGCGTCCGCTCATGGCAGACGAACTCTGCGGTGCCGCCACGGCGATGCGTCAAAGAGCATCCGCGATTCCCACCACTCGTTCACCGCTTCTGGACACCTGCGGAACGGGCGGAGACCGGCTGCATACCTTTAACATCAGTACTGCAGCGGCGATTGTGGCCGCGGCCTGCGGAATGCCGGTCGCAAAGCATGGCAATCGCAGCGTTTCCGGTTCCAGCGGCTCAGCGGACGTGCTGGAGTCGCTTGGAGTCTTCATCGGGATGACTCCTGAACAGGCAGGCCGGTGTCTCGACGAAGTGGGGCTGACGTTCTGTTTTGCACCGCTGGTGCATGGTGCGATGCGACACGCAGCTCCGGTTCGGCGTCGGCTGGCTTTCCCCACAGTCTTCAATCTTCTGGGACCGCTCACAAATCCCGCCGGTGCCCGCCATCAGCTCATTGGCGCATCCAGCGACGCCCGCGCACGACTGCTCGCTGCGGCTCTGGCAGGACTTGGCACCGATCGCAGCTTTGTGGTCTGCGGCGGTGGACGACTTGATGAAGTCGCTCTCTGGGATACGACCTTAGTGCTGGAAGTCTGCGGACAGGAAGTGCGTGAGTTTCAATGGACGGCGCGGGACTTTGGATTGCCGGAATGTACGGTTGCCCAGCTTCAGGCGGCGGGTCCTGCAGAGAGTGCCGCGACTGTTCGGAAGCTGCTTTCTGGCGTGCCCGGAGCAGCGCTGAACATCGTGCTGGCCAACACCGCCGCTGCACTGCTTGCCGGGGGACTCGTCAGTTCTCCGTCCGCAGGCGTGTCCTGTGCCGCCGAGGCCGTGCATTCCGGCACCGCTGCCAGAAAACTGGACGAATTGGCCGCATGGACCCGGCAGCACTCGCCGGGCACCTGACAGCATCCAGCCAGTGGCCTCAAGTCGCATTTCGCCCTGCGAAATGAAACCCCGCATCCCCACAGAACGGAAAGCCCGCCATGCCCTCCCCCGAACCCTCCGAAGACATCCTGCGGCAGCAGCTTGCCGGCTTGTATCCGAACACGCAGGAGCTCGAACGAGCTGTTGCGGGGCTCCGCAGTCTGGGCCTTGTTTCCGGTGTGCCCGCCTCGGCTCGCGGCGCCGATATCGACCTGCTCCGCCGCGATCGCTGCGGGTTCCCTGAAGTTGTGTTCGGACCGGGAAAGCCGCCCGAACTGGTTGTCGACATTTTCCGCCAGCAGCGTCAGGCCGGCCAGGATTCGCTGGTGACGCGAATTTCTCAGGAGCAGGCAGCTGCAGTAAAAGCCGCGTTTCCAGATGCCATCCACAGCCCTGTGGCCGGCACCATTCGACTCTGCAGTGATCCCAGCCCACGTGAAATCGTCGGCCCGGTGCTCGTCGTCACAGCTGGAAGCAGTGATCGCCCCGTCGCCGAAGAGGCTCTGGAGACGCTTCGCTGGATGCACGTCCGCTGCAGTCTGATTGAAGACGCCGGAGTTGCCGGACCGCACCGCTTTCCTCAGCACCTGCCGCGGTTGCGAGAAGCGGCCGTGGTTGTGTGCGTGGCTGGTATGGAAGCCGCATTGCCAGCCGTTCTTGGTGGCTTTGTCGCCTGTCCGGTAATCGGCGTTCCAACTTCGGTGGGCTATGGGGCATCGCTGCAGGGACTCACCGCCCTGCTTTCAATGCTCACCTGCTGTGCCTCAAACGTCGTCTGTGTGAATATCGACGCTGGCTTCCGCGGCGGATATGTGGCCGGCTTAATGGCAGCCGGCAGGCAGCCAAAGTGAATTCACACTCCACAACGCCGATGTCCCGCGCCGTCTCGACCTGGCTGGACCTGCCGCTCCTCCGCCGCGAACTCCTCGAAGGTGCTCAGCAGCGACGACTCTGGATTCTCCGCGCACTGCTCGCCACTGTACAGATGCTGGTTGTCGTCCCCCTTTACAATGACCTGACGGCTGTGCGGGGCGGACTGGGCGCCTTCGGGGGCGGCCCGCAACTCATTGGTGTAATCATCGCCACCAATCTCGTGGCCGTCTATCTGCTGCTGCCGCTCACCGCCTGCGCCGCGATCGCTTCGGAACGCGAACGACAGACACTCCCGCTGCTGCTCATTTCCCGAATTTCACCAGCCAGACTGGTGCTGGAGAAATTCCTCACCAGCCTGATCCCGGTGTTCTCGATGATGACGTTCAGCCTGCCATCACTGGCACTGGCGTATTCACTCGGAGGCCTGTCACCACGGCAGCTGACGCACAGCGCTGCGACACTCCTGCTGGCGGCCGTGCAGGTCAACACCGCCGCTATCTTCTGGTCGGCCGTCTTTCGCACTTCGCTGCAGGCCTTCTGGGGCACTCTGTTCACACTGCTGGCTTATCTCATCGGACCAGGCATGCTGGGACTGCTGCTCCAGGGACGATTCTACGGGCGACTTTTCGGTTTCACCGTTCAAATTCATTCCCTGTTCATGGGCTTCTGGGAGCTGCCGTGGCTGGCATCGTCGGAAGAGGCATTCTGGCTGTCGCTGCCTCCGTGCGCGGCCGGTGCTTTATTCCTCACAGCGACAATGCTGATTGTTGCCCGATTCCACTCGGAAGCACCGCTGTCGCGCCTGCCGCGTCCGCTGAAATGGCTGCGGGACCTGAGCCGAAATCTGCGGCCCCAACGCAACTCCGACCGTTCCGAAACAGGTGACGAAACAGCGGACGGAGTGCCGCCGATGCGAGTCCCCGCGGAGGCTGTGATTGCATGGCGGGAGTGTGTCTCGTCGGGCAACTATCGGCCCCGTCTGTTCGCCCTGCTGGTCCTGTTCGTGCCCGCAGCATTCTGGATGCTCGTTGAGTCCGACCTGAACTTCCGGCCGACTGGCGCGTGCATCGCGCTGAATGTCATTCTGCTCATCTCGGGCGTGCTCGTCGTGCAGAGCGTGGCAGCTCGAACCTTTGGACTCGAACGCGATCGTGAAACGCTGACTGTCCTGCTCACGACCCCCGTATCCACCCGCGAACTCGTGTCTCAGAAGCTCGCCGCCGCTCGCCGAGCAAGGCTTCTCTTTATGCCAGCGTTCCTGATCACGGCCGCCCTCAGTCTCTGGTACGCCGACGATTACCGCTGGCAGATGAAATTTCCACGCTGGATGGTGGAACCAACGTCGCTGGTGCTGATCTGGGAACATCTCACGCTGGCAATCTGGGTGGGACTCGCCTGGTCGCTCCGTTCCAAAACCACGCTGCGATCCGCCGTGGGAACCCTCGCGACTCTTTTCGGTTTTTGCCTGCTGCAATGGCTGACCGTCTTCGCTGTACTTGAAATGACGAACGCAGACCTCGACTTTCTGCTCCCGGCTCTTCCGCTGATCGCCTGGATCTCAATCCTCGTTGATCAACTCCCGGCAATATCCCCGGATCCACTCTGGCCCCACATTGTATCCATGTATCTGAGCCCTGCATTGACCGGGCTTTTGCTGGTTTGTCTGCGGTACACGATCCTGCAGAACGCCGGAAAATGGCTCAACCGGGAATAAATTCCAAAGTGCCTCAGAGGGTGCCAAGGTGCCATGCACCTGTATGTGCCAAGGTGCCATGCACCTGTATTACCTTTGATCAGCCGCCTGGCGGCAGCCTGCGGGCAAACGGCCCTTGCCAGCGCCCCACCATCGCCCTCGCCAGCGGGCGCACCTTCGGTGCGAAACGCAGCCGGGGGCTTCCGCCCGACCGCTCAGGCGCTGGTCAGCCGCCTGCCGGCAGCCTGCGGGCAGAAGGCCCTTGCCAGCGCCCAACACCGCCCTCGCCAGCGGGCGCACCTTCGGTGCGAAACATAGCCGGGGGCTCCCGCCCAACCGCTCAGGCGCTGGTCAGCCGCCTGGCGGCAGCCCAATGGCGTTGACTTTCTGGCAGAAAGAGAATCTGGCTCCCCTCTCCCCGGACCGGGGAGAGGGGTCGGGGGTGAGGGGTGAAACGCCCCTGCCACGCGCAGCACGGACAGTGCAGAAGGATGCTGGATTCACAGCGTCCCTCAAGTGTTGACGAGGGGGCTGGCAATGTTCTTTGAACCCTCACCCCACTCCCCCCTCCCCTCGAAGGGGAGAGGGGGGATTGAGGGCGATTTTCGCCCGGAAGCAGAGAACTTCAAGGCCATTGGGCTGCCGCCATGCGGCTGGAATCCCCGTGAAAAGGCGTGTGGGTGATATTAATACCCCGGTAACGGTGCGTGTCAGGGCGGCCAGAACCGCATCAGGAACGCACCAAAGCCTGACCGGCCGATTGACATCGACCGCACGCCACACTGCGTTTTTGTGACTCGATCCAGCCGCGGCATGTCAACTGGCAGGCAGCACTGAAAACCACCCAATTCCCCCAGATTCACACCGTTTCACCCTCCCAGCCTCGCCCTGGGATGACGAAACGGTGTTAAGGACACTTGAGATCGTCAATCGGATTTTCTGCAGACGCGTCGCCATGCATCTTGCTGTACCGACTCTTACCTCGCGCAAAGGCCCCATGGCGCAAAGCTGGAAATGTTGGAAATTTGAACCTTCTGTCCTTCCTTTGCGTCTTTGCGCCTTTGCGAGAGACTGACAGTCCCTGCACAAGGGATCGCGGTGAGAGCTGTCAACTGGAAAGCAGAACTGAAAACATCCCAATTCGCCCGAATTCACACCGTTTCACCCTCCCAGCTTCGCCCTCCCGGGCTTCACCCGTCTGTTCACAGGATTCCAGAGTACTTCAACGCCCTTGGGGTATGGCCAGGATCCGCGTCTCCACGGCGAACCGCTCCGCGTTCCGGGACGGAGTCACTCTGCGATTGGCATGCGGATTCGTTCGCCGCGAAGTGAGTCCAGCGTGCCGATTGCATTA
>JBJTOP010000172.1:0-2107 GCA_046074645.1 Planctomycetaceae bacterium
CTCTGGGATTTTCGCTGCAGGTGCCATGCACTTTGAGGTCACTTACAGGGCGACGAGCTCGCGGGGTGGCGTTGACCTGGCATTTCATGCCAGGCTGGTGGAACTGGCCTTACAGGCCGAAAACGCAGGGGGGCTCAGCGGGGCGAATGGAGGGCCGGGTCATTCGCAGGTGGCGGTCTGATCGTGGTCCCATCGGGCGTCAGGCGCGAAATTCGGTGGACCCTGGAAAACACCGCGCTCGCGGCAGGAATGTGGCCCAGCAGGAGCCTCGCCCTGGGATGGTGAAACGGTGTGAATTCGGGCGAATTGGGATGTTTTCAGTTCTGCTTGCCAGTTGACAGCTCTCACCGCGATCCCTTGTGCAGGGACTGTTGGTCTCTCGCAAAGGCGCAAAGACGCGAGGAAAGAACAACAGGTTCAGATTTCCAACATTTCCAGCTTTGCGCCTTGGCGCCTTTGCGTGAGGTCAGAGTTGCTGCTGTACTGGTCAGACTCCAGCACACTTTGCAGCCCGTGAGACGAAAATCAGCAATACAGCACATGGCACCACGACACTGCCTGAAAGAGCCCGGCAGGGCGTTCGGTTCCGGAGAACCTACCAGACCTGCCGGGCGGGTTGATGATTTGGCCGATGCTGCCTGAGGCAGCACAGACACAGGACGAACACCTGGACTTTGCACAGTGGCACACTCCAGCGGGAAATCTGAAAAACAGATCGCGTCACTGAATTCCGGCATCGTGGTCCCGAAGGCCCACGGTCAAAGTGCTCGAAACACGGAAACCGTTGTTGTTGTTACGGTTGTCCGGCCGGTTGTTGTTGCGGTTCGCCGAACGCATGTTGGCTGCGTTATTGTTGAAGGAACCGCCCCGCAACACCCGACTGTTCGGTGCCCGACCGGGTGAAGATGATCTGCGAAAACAGTCGTTCGCACAAGCGATGCGTATCTGCCTGCCCGGCGTGTCCCAGCCAGCTCATGAGCGACGCGTGCAGGTCCGCTGTGCCAATGCGGCCGGCTGCAAACAATCGCTGCAGCCTGCGAATCCTGCGACGGAACCGCCGCACGCCCTCCGACGTGAGCAGGCGGTGCGTCCGGAAGACACGGTATCCGAGGAAACGGATTCCGCAGCGGACCGGAAAGACGGCGCACTTCCGCGGATGCAGTTTCAGTCTCAGGGAACACAGAAATTCGGCAATCCGCGTCCTGCAGCGATGCAGCGTCTGACGATCGTTCGCAAACAGAATGAAGTCATCCACATAACGAACGTAACCGGCAACCCGCAGCTGCTCCTTCACAAAATGATCCAGCGGATTCAGATACACATTGGCAAAAAACTGGCTCGTCTGATTTCCGATCGGCAACCCCCGCGCTCGCTCAGACGGTGTCAGCAGGTCATCACCGGGAAACCAGTCGAGCACGGGTTCCTGCGGATTACTGTGGCGAACCAGCAGCTCCACAAGCTGCAGAACCTCACGATCCCTGATCTTTCGAGCGATCAGATCCAGCAGAATCCGATGATCCACCGAGGGAAAGAATTTGCGGATGTCGGCCTTGAGCACCCAGGGGAACTGCCGACTGAACTGCTGGGCCCGCCGCACCGCCGCATGTGTGCCGCGTCCCACACGGCACGCAAAGGAATCTGTAATGAATACCGGTTCGAAAATCGGATTCAGGATCTGCGTCAGCGCGTGGTGCACCACACGATCCTCGTACGGTGCCGCACTGATCAGCCGTTTTTTCGGTTCATACACGTAGAATTCGGTGTAACCACCTGGCCGCCACTGCTGCTGCTGAAGCTGCCGCTGAAGCCGACACAGGTTTCGTTCCCGGTCCCAGTGCCATGCTGCCACCGCTGGCCGATAACGCTTGCCCGCCGCTGATCGCTCCGATGCCATCAGCAGATTTTCAAATGACACCAACTGCGGCCAGAGATTCCCGAACCGACGCATCTGTTTACTCCTGGGCAGCAGATCCCGCAGACTTCCGCAGCCAGCCCCCGACCATCCGCCCAATTTCGTCCAGGCCCTTCACCGCAAATTCATAACTCTGGCCCTTCAGGCACTGCAGATCCCTGGCCAGCCGCGTGTGTATCCGCAGCATCTCCAGAC
>JBJTOP010000173.1:0-24731 GCA_046074645.1 Planctomycetaceae bacterium
CAATCGGCCATTCAGGCTTTGGTGCGTTACCGGTGCGGTTCTGGCCGCGTTGGCATGTACCGTTACCGGCGGATTGACATCCCCCGCACGCCGTGTCACGGTGGAGCGGAGCCAGGCGGCTCAGCGGCTGGCGGAAGCCCCCGGCTGTGATTTGCACCGAAGGTGCGCGCGCTGGCGAGGGCGTTGGTGTGGCGTTGGCAGGGCCGTTTGCCCGCAGGCTGCCGCCATGCGGCTGGGATGCGTTTGGACCCAGCGGCTGGGCGGGAGCCCCCGGCGATGTTTCGCACAGAAGGTGCGTGCGCTGGCGAGGGGGTTGGTGGGACGGTGACCGTCCCTGAGACTGCACGATCAGACTTTGGGGCGTGACGCTTCGCGTTTTCGCTGCATTTCGCGCTGCTGTCGCCGACGCTGTTCCTCTTCGGGAGCGAATTGAGGGGCGCGGCCGTTGCCACCGTCACCCCCCATTTGAGGAACCGCGATCTGACTTTCTCTCCACTGCCAGCCGAGCGGATCACTGAGTTCCATTTTGGCGAGGAAGGCCCAGGGAGTGTCCGGATGCTCATCGATTACGCGATTCAGGTAGACGATCGCCTTATCGTGCATTTTCCGAATATTTGCACCACCTTCGATTTTATCGGAGGGTTCAAGGATCCATTGGTTGCTGCCGGCTTTTTCGAAGCGACGGGGGTTAGATTTCATTTCAGCGAGCACAGCGTTGTAACCAAACGCTCGGACACGCATTGCCAGAACGCGCCCCATTGCAAGGTCGTACTGGGCGCGCCAACGGTCGGTGTCGAGCTTATCGCGGTGTTTTTCTCCAGTTTCGAGCGCTTCGTGGACGCGGGCAAGGAAGTAGTCGAGGACTGCAAGAGGTTTCTGGGCTTCGGTCACCTGTTCGCGGAGAATGTTATCGTTATTTGCCTGGAAGGCCAGTTGCGGCACAGGGACACGTTCATTGACTGCGAGTTGGGCGGCGGCAATCAGTGCCTGTTTAGCCAGATTTGTCTGTACCTGTTTGCGGTATTCGCTGCCGGGCCGGTAGTCAGGAGCATACTGTCGCATGACCTGAGCAGGCCATTTTTTCACGGTGGTGTCGTCGGCTACAAAGAAAATGCCACTGGTCTCTGCGCAGAGTCTGGAGAGGGTGTATGGGCCGTATCCGGAGGACATGCGATCGAGTTGCTGGGCCTGGGCTGTCCAGAAGGGCAGTTGCAGGCCTTCTGCCAGCGGAGTCTCGGGGCCCTGGTCGGCGTCCGGGATATCTTCGTCGAATTCGGTACCGTCTTCAGCTTTCCATTTGACGCGGACGTAGCCCTTTTGTCGTCCGAACGGGGAGGAGTTACCGATGCAATAGACGCGAATGCCGTCCCTGGTGAGTTTTCGAACGGTTTCTTCGAGAACGGCGTAGCTGTCGCCACCAAAGTCGTCCCCGCGTTCGTCAGTGACGATGATAAACATCATGTTGGCCCGCATTCTTTTGCGGGCCGGGCCATACTGCTTGATCGCAGCGTTGATTGCTGCGAAGACGTTTTCTACACCTGTGACGTCGCTGGTGATGGATTTGACGGCCTTGTTGAGTTCATTGATGTCAGCGGTTGGTTCGGGAACGAGTATATGGACATCTTTGCCATAGCCAACGATACCGGTGCGAAGTGCTTCTTTGGTGTCGATGTCGTCCATCAGCCCCAGTTGGCGGTAAATGTTATCGAAACGAGCGATGATCTCTTCCCGACGTGACTCGAGGGAGATGGATTCGTCAAAGAGCCAGACTGGCAGCGTGCGTCGCTGGCGCAGAGAGGCCGCGATTTCGAGGGTCATGCGGTCAACTGCACCGGCGGTGCCACCGGGGTGTTCCGTTGTGCCTGTGAGATCGATATTTTCCAGCGTCTGCGCTTCGCTGGGCATTGTGACGGCTTCGTAGAGCTCGATTTTCGGATTGACAATATCCTGTTCAATGCGATCGATCTGCTCGACGTGGTTGTCGAGACCTTTTGTCTGAGCGATGGCAGCAGATGCACCCTGAATATTCAGGTTGCTCATGCTTCCCATTTCTTCGGTCGGCGTTGAATCCAGCACGTATTCTTCAACCCGAATCTCTTCCTGTTCGGCAACGGAGGACAGGTTAAACTCGGGGATCACGATTTCCGGAAGAGTGACCATGAGCAGCACAAGGAAGATGCCGACGTGCACCAGCACACTGACGCCCCATGCAGGCACGGCGTCGAAGAGCGACCACAGAGCGGAATCAGGAGCGGACTGGTCAGTGGCTGCATCTTCGCCACTGCCGGGCACCGAACCGACCATTGTCCCAGGAATTGTACTCATGTGAACACTCCTGCGGGATCACCGCTGAGTTCAGTGAGTTGTGATGTACACGTCGCACTGTGGTTTCGGAAGTTGGGCTGATTCCCACCCCCCGGAAGTGATAACGAGCGGATCAAAAAAATGCCAGTGTACCGGATTACCAAACTAAATGCCGAAACATCGGCTGTGAACACTGTGCACCGGCTGAGAATTTTCTGCAGATGATGCCAGCGGCTGAATGTTACTGCCTGAATTCGGTTTGAGCAATGTTTTGCCAGTTGACACGTTGCAAAACCTGCAAAAACCGCTTTTCTGTGGTTTCACGTCGGTGCAGGGCCGAACGTTCGTGAATTTGTCGCATTTTTTCAACAGATTCCTTTTATCAGGAATGAGAATCTGCTGGCTGTGCTGGTTTAGTCTCGGAACAGGCCTCGGCTCCCGTTGGTTTCAGGGCCTGATTTTCCCGATTTTTTGGGGGGCTTCGCAGCGTTTTTTGCTGACGTGTCTGCAGGTGGGGATTTGTCGGCGAGTTTTCGTCCTGCAGCGGTGGTCGGTGCGCTCAACAGGGGATTTTCCGATCCCACCAGTGGATCTCCTGTGCTGACCTGGGCCAGTCGTGTTGTTCCCTGACTGGAGTATTCCTGGGAAAGCTCGCAGCCGATGAAGTGCCTTCCGAGTTTTTTGGCGGTAATGAGCGTGGAGGCACTGCCGGCGAAGGGATCGAGGACGAGGTCTCCCGATGAGGAGCAGGCGCGGATGATGCGGGCCAGCAGTTGTTCCGGCATCTGGCAGCCGTGATATCCGGCCCGCTCCTTAAACGTCCCTGCAACTCGAGGAAAATACCAGGTGTTCTCGTCTTCAGAGAACGCTTCGGGGCAGTCCTGGGGTCTGAGGATCCAGGTGTCATCGGGGAGCCGTCCGGAACTCTCAGCCCGCCGATCCCCGTAGACAAGCTGCCGGGCCGAGGGCACACGGATGTCGGAGTGATGGAACGTGAAGGCTCTGGGATTCTTCACGAAGTGGAACAGGTGTGCGTGAGAGCGAGTGAATTTGTATTTGCAGTGTACTCCGAAGGTGTAGTACCAGATGACCCAGCTGCGGCAGTGAAAGCCGATTTTTTTTGCCGCCACCTTCAGCTCGGCCGCGTATTCGTCTCCGATCGCCAGCCAGAATGTGCCCGTGGAAATGAGCACTCGATGGAGCTGCTGCATCCACTTCGTACACCACTCGATGTACTGATCCTCCTGCAGCTGATCATCGTACTCATCATACTCATAACCAATATTGAATGGAGGGTCGGCGAAGGCCAGATGAATGCTCTGATCGGGAAATCGGGCGAGAGTTTCGAGGCAGTCGCCGTGATGGATGCGATCGACAGATTCAGGGTTCAGGGGCCAGGCGGGCGTTTTGGGATCAGCGTTGATGAGTGTTGTGGACATTGAAGTTCTCGGTATCACGGCAAAAAACGGGAAAGGCGCAGAGGGAATGTCAATTCCCTCACGAAACAGGATCAACAATCAGCAGGAGATCCCCCGTTTCGACTCGGCAGCCGGCCTGGACCGATACTTCCCGAACGGTGCCATCAAGTTCTGCGTTGACGGCGGTTTCCATTTTCATTGCTTCGAGGCTGATCAGTTTTTGACCTTTTCGCACGCGATCGCCGGCGCGTACCGCGACGTTGACAACCATCCCGGGCATGGTGGCGCCGATCTGTCCCGCGATCGCGGGATCGGCTTTGATGCGAGCGGCGGCGGAGGCTTCGATGGAGGTGTCGGTGACGGTGATTTCGCGTGGTTGCCCGTTGAGTTCAAAGAATACGGTGCGAGTCCCATCGGCGTGGGGGTCACTGACGGTGAGCAGTCGGATGATGAGTGTTTTCCCGGGTTCGATATCGATCGCGATTTCTTCGCCCGTTTCGAGTCCGAAAAAGAAGTTGGGGGTTGGCAGGATGCTGACGTCGGAGTAGGCGTCCTGGTGAGCTGCGAATTCTTCGAAGACGCGTTCGTAAAGCAGCCAGGAGATCACTTCGCGACCACTGGGGACGCGGCCGAGGAGCGAGGCGACTTTGGAGCGGGCAGCATCGAGGTCTGCTGGCGGGAGCGTTTCGCCGGGGCGGCCGGTGAATTCCTGTTTTCCGAGCAGAATTCGTTGTTTGACGGCTTCCGGGAAGCCGCCCGGCGGTTGTCCCATTCCGCCGCTGATGAGATCGATCACACTGCCGGGAAACGAGATATCGCGACCGGGGCTGAGGACATCTTCGCAGGTCAGGTTGTTGGCCAGCATGAACAGGGCCATATCTCCGACAGATTTACTTGTGGGAGTGACCTTCACGATGTCCCCGAAGAGCTGGTTGACATCAGCGTAGAGCTGGCAGACCTCGGGCCAGCGGTCTGCAAGTCCGAGTGCGCGGGCCTGTTCGAACAGGTTGGTGTACTGTCCGCCCGGCATTTCGTGTCGGTAGAGATCAGCAGTGGCGGCGAGAGCGACACTTTCGAAGGGCGTGTAGAACTCCCGGACGGCACGCCAGTATTCGGCGATTTGATCGAGGCGATCGGAGTGGAGGCCGGAATCGCGGGGGCCGAATCGCAGCATTTCGACGAGAGTATTGAGATTGACCTGTGAGGTACCGCCGGAGAGGGGAGCCATGGCGGCGTCGGCGATATCGAGTCGATTGCTGGAGCCTTCAAGGATAGCGGCCGCCTGAATTCCGGCGGTGTCATGTGTGTGGAAATGGATCGGTATCGAGATTTCCTGCTTGAGGGCGCGGATGAGTTGCGCGGCTGCGGAGGCTTTGCAGAGTCCGGCCATATCCTTGATGGCAAGGATATGGGCGCCCATGCGTTCGAGTTCCTTTGCGAGGTTTACGTAGTAGCTGAGGCTGTACTTGGTGCGACCTGGGTTTGTGATGTCGCCTGTGTAGCAGATGGCTGCTTCGCAGATTCCACCGGCCTCGATCACGCTTTCCATCGCCACTCGCATGTTGGGGAGCCAGTTGAGGCAGTCGAAAATGCGGAACACATCGATGCCTGCATCTGCCGCCTCCTTGACGAAAACGCGAACGATATTGTCCGGGTAGTTGGTATAGCCGACAGCGTTTGAGGACCTCAGAAGCATTTGAAACAGGATATTGGGTACGCGTTCGCGGAGCTGGACGAGTCTTTGCCAGGGGCATTCGCGAAGAAATCTCATGGAAGTATCGAATGTGGCTCCGCCCCACATTTCGATACTGAAGAGTTCCGGGCAGTAGTGTGCGTAGGCATCCGCAATCTGCAGCAGGTCGAAGGTCCGCATGCGGGTGGCAAGGAGCGACTGGTGAGCGTCACGGAAGGTGGTATCGGTGAGCAGCAGCTGCGGCTGATCAAGGATCCAGCGTGAAAAGGCGGTGGCTCCCAGTTGTTTGAACAGAGTCCGCGTGCCTTCAGGGGGATCGGCGCCACGGGGCACGGTGGGGACAGGAGCGGGCGTGCGTCGCTGAGATTTGGGACGTCCACGCACAAGACTGTTGCCGTTCACGATGGTTTCTGCGAGGTATGAGAGAAGTCTGGTGGCGCGATTGCGGCGTTCTTCGAAGTGGAAGAGTTCGGGAGTTTCGTCGATGAAGCGGGTGGTGCAGTCGCCAGCGACGAAAGTCGGATGAGCCATGACGCGGGAGAGGAAGGGGATGTTGGTTTTGACGCCGCGAATGCGAAATTCGCGGAGCGTTCGTTCCATGCGGCTGATGGCATCAACAAAGCGACGACCACGCGTTGTGACTTTGGTCAGCAGCGAATCATAGAAAGGATTCACCACGGCTCCGCTGAAGGCGCTGCCGGCATCCAGCCGAATCCCCATACCTCCGGCGGAACGGTAGTGGGTGACGCGTCCGTAGTCGGGCATGAAACTTTTTGCCGGGTCTTCGGTTGTCACACGACACTGCACAGCGAAACCACTGAGCCGCACGTTGGACTGACTGCCCAGTCCGATGTCCTCGTGCGAAAGCGACATCCCCTGAGCTACGAGAATCTGGCACTTGACGATGTCGATGTTCGTAATTTCTTCCGTAACCGTGTGCTCGACCTGAATCCGGGGATTGACTTCAATGAAATAGAATTTTTCTGCTTCGACGTCCACGAGGAATTCGACGGTACCGGCACACGAATAGTTCACGGCGCGGCCAATGCGAAGTGCCGCTTCGAGGATGCCGTCGCGGAGCACCGAGCTGAGGTTGGGAGCCGGTGCAAGCTCGACGACTTTCTGGTGGCGACGCTGCACGGAGCAGTCGCGCTCGTAAAGGTGCACCAGATTCCCGTGCTCGTCTCCCAGCAGCTGCACTTCAATGTGCTTGGCCCGACTGATGAATTTCTCGATGAACACCTCGGGACTGCCAAATGCAGTGCGAGCTTCGTTGCGGGCCGATTCAAACGCCTGATCAAACTCCGCTGCCGTCTTCACCGCCCGCATTCCGCGTCCCCCGCCCCCCTTGGCGACCTTGATCATCACCGGAAAACCGATTTGCTCCGCAAAGCCTCGGGCCTCGTCCACTGATTCAATGGACTGCTGAGTCCCCCCAAGTACAGGGACACCAGCGGCGATGGCGATATTCCGAGCTGCCGTTTTATCACCCAGAGATTCCAGACAGTGCACGGATGGACCAACAAAACAAATGCCGGCCTCTGCACAGGCCGCTGCAAATTCCGGCCGCTCAGACAAAAAACCATAACCCGGGTGAATCGCGTCCGCACCGATTTCCTTTGCCAGCCCAACGATGGACGGAATGTCGAGATAAGAGCGAATCGGTTCTCCAGGGCGCCCAACTCGCCATGCTTCATCAGCTTTAAACCTGTGCAGCGCATAGCGGTCCTCATGCGAATAAATGGCGGCCGTGCGGATGCCCAGTTCCGAGGCACTGCGGAAGACGCGAATGGCGATTTCGGAACGATTGGCGACGAGCAGTTTGCGGAAAGTAAGCATCGAGGTCGGTCCAGTCACGGAAAGGGCGCGCGGCCCTGCAGTTGGAGGTGAGCGCGGTGGGTGCGCAGTCGTGAGCATACAACAGGAGTCGGTGGCAATCCACTGCACGCAACTCCTGAGAACCGCTCAGCAGACATCCTGAAGTCGCTTTTTACCGATTTCTGGTTTTCTTCGCGGGTTTTGTTTGTTTCCCCGCCCTCCTGTCGCCTAGTCTTCCAATCACTCAGACTGAATAGCCGACCTGTGTCCACCCGGGTCTTGTCAGCAAAGCATCTTCGTATGGCCACTGTCACTCTCAGCGTTCTTGAAGGGCTCGAAAGGGGGCGGATCTTTCGCAACCTGCAAACCCCCGTCACGATCGGCCGTGAGGAAGTGAACACTGTACAGCTAAACGACGAACGGATCAGTCGTCTGCACGCCAAACTGCAGGAAGATCAGGGGGCGATCCTGTTCACGGATCTCCACAGCACCAATGGCAGCCGGGTCAATGGTCACCCAGTGCAAATCCGCGTCCTGAGACCCGGGGATCAACTTCAGCTTGGACGCTGCACTCTGCTGTTCGGAAGTATCGACGAAATCCGCGACCGCGCACGAACGCTCGGCATCCCCGTACTCCCGCGGCAGCAGGATGTCGAGGCAAGAGTGGCGGAAGCCATCAGCCAGGGGATCCTCAGTATCCCACCCTCCTTTGTGCCCGACATCGATCACGGAATGCTGCCCCTGTTCTGCGGCGAACGACCACCGCTCCCGGAAGGACTCAGCACCTTACAGCGAGCTCGTCTCTCCGATCTGCTCATGTACATCCACGAGACTCTTCAGCTGATCATCAACGATGCTCGCGAAACAGATGATCACCATCGAACTGTCGTGTTCGCGTGGCAACGCTTTCAAAACCTCCTGCTGCTCCAGCAGGACCTCGCCGTCTGGCTCGGAAATGCCGCCGGGGCCGGAGCTGATGAAGGCGGCTGGACCTGAGTTCCTTCAGCCGAACACCGGCAGTGCGTGGGCCATCGTGCCTGCACACAGACTCCGAAGTTCTGTGGCCGGCTTTCAATATCTCTGAGCAGGCCAGTTTGCATGTCACGTCCAACAACTGCACACGGATTGCAGAAGTTGGCTTGCCGGCAGGTCCTGATGGTCAGCCCACGGCGTTGAGGTTTTCGAGCCCCATTCGGGTGCAGTAATCGCCAAACGATTCGCTGCCGTTCCTGCCTGCTTTATAGGCGGTTAGCAGAGGAATCAGGGTTGGCACAAGGTCGTCCAGCGGAACCATGTCCCGATAGATGAACCCAAGCCTGGTTCCCTGAGGATTGCCACCGACAAAGACCGTGTACTTTCCGGCCGCTTTGCCGACCAGTCCGATGTCGGGCGTGTAGGGCCGAGCACAGCCGTTGGGGCAGCCAGTCATGTGAACGGCGATTCGGTGGTTCTGCAGCCCCAGCCTGGCAATTTCCACGTCGAGGCCATCGATCACCCCCGGGAGTGCTCTTTCGGATTCGGTGATTGATAAACCGCAGGTTGGGAACGCCGGGCAGGCAATTGCGTAGCGACGGATGAGCGACAGTTTTTCGACGGGGAGGATTCCGTGTTCATCGAGCAGGCGGTTGATTTCAGCTTTGTCGCTGGGATTAATGTCACAGAAGATCAGACTTTGCAGCGGAGTGAGCCGCACTTCCATTCCGAAGCGTTTCAGAATCGTTCGCAGTCCCGATTTGATGCGGAGGCTGCCGGAATCGTGAATCCGCCCATTTTCAATATTGATTCCGAGGAACAGCCGACCGTCACCCTGCTCGTGCCAGCCGAGGTGGTCATCGACGTCGGTAACATCGGCGGGATGCGGATCGGGAAGCGGCGCCCCAAAGTACTCTTCCACCTTTGCCTTGAATGCCGGCACTCCCCAGTCGGCGATGAGATATTTCAGTCGGGCGCGCTTGCGGTCTTCACGATTACCGAAATCGCGCTGCACCTTCACAATGGCTTCAGCGACAGCGATGACCTGTTCCGGAGTTGCGAAGGTGATGCGTCGAGCGACCGCGGGGAAGGTCTTTTCGGCTGAAGGTGTCCGCCCCATACCGCCGCCGGCCAGCACGTTGTATCCAACGATGCGTCCGTCTTCGACAATCGCCAGCAGCCCAAGGTCCTGGGTGTAAAGATCGACACAATTGTCTTCCGGAAATCCAATTGCCATTTTGAATTTACGTGGCAGATACCGGGTGCCGTAGATTGGTTCTTCGACCGGACTGAATTCGCTGACGTCTGTTTCAACACCCTCGTCATCCTTCAGCCAGATATCGAAATAGGACGTTGTTTTCGGCCGGAAGTGTTCGGCGATTTCGAGAGCCAGAGTCTGCACCTGGTCGCGCACGGGATTGTTTCGAATCGGGGCGGGACACGCCATGACGTTGCGATTCACATCGCCACAGGCGGCGAAGGTGGTGAGCTTAATGCGGTTGATTTCGCGAATCGATTCGCGAAGCCTGGATTTGAGCACACCGTGAAGCTGCAGCCCCTGGCGACTGGTGATTCGCAAGGTGCCGTTGGCAAGCACATCGCAGAGGTCCAGTTCCGCAAGCAGCTGTTCAGCAGTGAGACGACCACCAGGAATACGTGTACGAACCATGCAGCTGTACTGCTTGCCGGATGGCTTGCCATCTTCGCCTTTGGATTTTCGGGCGTCGCGATCGTCCTGAAGATAGGAGCCATGATGTTTGAGCAGTGTGGCGGCGTCGTCAGAGAATTCCGGCAGGTCATTGGCCAGCTCTGTTGCGAGCGAGCCACGGAGCTGGTGCGAGGATTCCTTGAGCAGTTCGACTTTGCTGGGTTTTTGTGGTGTGGACATGGTTGGGTGCAGAAAGAAGGTCTTTGGAGAAATTTACGATTTGCGGCGGGAACGTTGGAGGATCTTAGCCGGGGGACGACTTTGCGGCGCTGGCTGCTGCGACGGCGAGTTTGTCGCAGCGTTCGTTTTCCGGGTGACCGGCATGTCCCCGAACCAGAGTGAACGAGACGGAGTGCCGAGCGAGGAGCTGGTCGAGCACCTGCCAGCGATCGACGTTGGAAATTGGCACGAGCTGACGACCATCACGTCGCTTCCAGCCGTTCCGCTTCCAGCCTGGCAGCCATTCAGAACACCCCCTGGCCACGTAGGAACTGTCGGTGACCACTTCGACACGGGATTTGCGTGTGAGCACTTTCAGGCCTTCGATGACGGCCTGCATTTCCATCTGGTTGTTGGTGGTGAGCGCTTCACCACCGCTGAATTCCTTTTCACTGCCCGTAGCAGGGTGTCGCAGAATACAACCCCATCCGCCCGGGCCGGGATTGCCGCTGCAGGCACCGTCTGTGAAGAGTTGTACAAAGGGAAGCTGTGTTGGTTCACCAGTCATTGGCGAAGCCTGCTGACCTGATTACTTTTCGCGGTACACGATGCGACCGCGTTTGAAGTCGTACGGGGACACTTCCACGACAACCCGGTCCCCGGGAACGATACGGATAAAGTGTTTCCGCATCTTTCCTGCCACGTGGGCCATCACCTGATGTCCCGTTTCAAGTTCGACGCGGAACTGAGTGTTCGCGAGCGCCTCGATCACATTGCCTTCGACCTGAATCGCTTCTTCCTTCGACATTCGACGAACTTCTTTCACCCATTGCCGGTTGTTTGAACAGGACTGACCACGCCTCAAATAGTGACAATCACACCACGGAAACTCAAGGTCCATTTCCCCCACTGACGTCCAAATCGGTGGAAATGCCGTTTTTCATCTCATTTTCAGCAGGAGTCGTTTCTGGCAGCTCCTGTTGAACCCCTGCATCCTCAGCTCCACCAACGTCCTCCACTTCAGCCGCGATCTCACGCAGCAGGGCTGTGGCATAAGTTCCTGAACTGAGCACAAAAGCGAGGACGAGGCAACCGTCCGGCTCCAGCTTCACCGAGCCCTCCAGAGGGAACTCAAGGCATTTCCGTCGCCCTCCGGACGTGATGCGGGAAAATCGGGTGAAGTCCCGCCAGCTGGTGCCGAGCAGTCCAAGGGCCCGCTCTTCGGACTGCAGTACGCTCCCGGCAGAACGCACCATTTCAGGGCCTGGGAGGGGACCAGCCGGGAGAAAACCGGAGGTGTCTCGGCCCTCCGTCAGCAGAAATGGCTTGATCCCGCCCTGCCGAATCACGACGTCGCCTGGCTGGGGGAGGCCCGCGTTGTCAGCCACAACGCGTTCCGCAAGGACCAGATTGAAGATTCCGCTCTGCACTGCGTTGAGCACCAGACGAGTCATGCTGCGGGACTGGTTTTCAGGCCAGTAGTCCCTGGGGAGGCGGCCACGAAGCAGCCGGAGGCCGTCCTGAATGGTGCTGCCACCCCGACCAAAACGCTGCACACCGTAGTAGTTGGGAAAGCCTTTTGACTGGAGTTGTTCGAGCCGCGTCTGCACGTGCGTTCGGTCAGCTTCAGTCCAGACAGAGTCGTCGGCCGGGGCTAATCGCAGAGCGAAACGGTTACCCTGCAGATGCCCTGTCCGCAGCTTGTTTTTGTGGAAACTGACAGAGATGACTCGCAGGCCCGGACGCGCGATAGCGGATGCCGCAGTGGCGAAGCGTCCGGGGATTGAAACGAACTGCCGTGTCACGGCCCAGCGGTCTTTTTGTCCGGCAACGCCAATGTCAACCGCCCGAATTCCGAGAGCTTCACCAAAGGTGGCAATGACCTGCTGCGTTGTCAGGCCGCGTTTCTCAATCCACAGCCACGCATGGTCACCGCTTCCCGACGGTTGGTACAGCGGCAGTTCTTCAACCTCGAAGTCCTCTGGGGAGCGGCGGATGAGCACCTTTCCCAACACTGGAGCGTGCATCCGTGGCGGATCCAGAATTTGCTGAATTGTCTCCTCAGGCACCGGCATGGACGAACTCGATATGGCTGGATTGCTGTTGTGTGATCGCCCGAGAACGGTCGCCCGGGCGGATGGGGGCTGCGGATCAGTCACGGGAACCGGGAGTGACTTTGAAGGTCAGTATCTGGTCGCCACGGCGGACGGAAACTTCCGTTTCCTGCCCTGACTTGAGTGCTTCAATGGCGTAGGTGTAGTCGTAGATGTTCTTTACATCTCTGCCCGCCAGTTTAACGATCACGTCGCCCCCACGGACTCCTGCTTTCTCGGCGGGACCACCCTTCGCCACGCCACTCAGAAGTACTCCTTCAATGTCGGACTGAGCATAGTCGGGGACGCTGCCAAGCCACGCTCTGAGACTGGCTCGCCGTTCCCCCTCTTTCGGTCGCTCCTGGGCTGCGTAACGCGGAGGCTGGTTCATGGAGACCAGCTGACGACAGACGAGACTCATGAGTTGACCGATTCGGGAGATGCCTTCGTAGTTGAGCTTTTCGGGAGTGTCGCGGGGCGTGTGATATTCGCCGTGATTGCCAGTGAAGGCGGACAGTATCGGTACTCCGTGCAGAAAGAACACACTGGCGTCCGTTGGCAGATAGCTGTCGTTCTGCAGGGAGATATTCAGCCCCAGCGGCACGTTGGCACGTTCCACCAGACTTTGCCAGACAGGACTACTGCCAATGCCCTGCAGAACAAGGCGTTCCTGGAGCCGTCCGACCATGTCCATGTTGAGACAGGCAGCGATGTAGAGATTGAGTCCTCCGGTATTCGGCCCGCTGAGCGGATCCTGTTTCGGAGCAGCAGTTTCTGAGCCATTCGGCTGGGCTGCGGCTTCCGCTGCGGCGGCGTGCTGTGAGAACAGCGTTTCAAGGGATTTGACGTAGTGGCTTGAACCAAGCAGCCCCAGTTCTTCGCCGGACCAGGCTGCAAACACCAGATCCCGCTGACCTTCGAGCTGACCGGACTGTTTGGCGTTTGCGAGCGCCTCAGCGATCTGCATCATCGCGGTCACTCCGGATGCATTATCGTCGGCTCCGAAGTGAATGGATGATTTTTCATTGTCGCGGGCCAGCGAGTTACCGCTGATGCCGGTGCCGAGATGATCGATGTGGGCACCGACCACCACGATCTGACCGGCAGGCGAATCATTGAGCTGCAGCCGTCCCAGAACATTGCGTCCCTTTTTCTTTTCATGCTGGATTTCAATGGTGGCGGCCAATTGGATACCGGTGAGCGGATAACCGATTGCCGGTTCACCGGAATCAAGCTTTGCCTGAACCGTTTTCAGTTCTTTGCCACGCTGTGCGAACCACGCGGCTGCGACGTCGTCTGAAATGCTGACGACAGGCAGGCCCGCGCCAGCCAGTGAACCGTCAAACTGCAGCGGCACAAGTTGTTCACGGACGCCGGAGCTGGGGCCGCTGACGACAATCAGCCCCTTTGCACCCAGATCGCGAGCCTGCATCGCTTTGAATCGCAGACTGGAAAAACGGCTGAAATGCTGGCGACGTTCAGGCGTGAGCTGTTCAGGGAGGAACCGGAACGCCAGCACCCATTTGTCCTTGACATCGAGGTGCACGTAGGAGTCGTATTCTTCGTGTCCTTCCACCGCAGGAACTCGCAGACCGTAACCCGCGAAGACCACATCAGCAGCTTCGACAGTGGCGTTGGCGGAAAACGCAACGGGCCGGTAGTCGGAGTGCAGCTGCAGACTTTTTCCTGAACTGGAGGCGGAGTTATTGGGGCCGGCAGAAACGCCGCTGGTGAATTCGAATTCCTGAAACCACGTGTCGTTGTCCCCGGCTGGCACCAGTCCCAGAGTTTCAAAGTGCAGGGCCACGTAATTGGTGGCCAGCTGTTCGCCTTTGGTTCCGGTGAGCCGTCCACCCAGCTGGGGACGACAGAGATATTCAACGTGACGCACAGCATCTGCAGGGGCGAAATCGCCGCGTCCTTCCACGCCGGCAGCCATGACTCTGCCAGGCTGGGTTGTGGCCGCGGATTCAGCGGGAGCAGAATCCAGTCCGAGCAGTTCGAGGGCCTGCTGGTGATTCCAGTCGGCAAGGAAAATCTGCGACTGGTTGTTGGCGGTTCGGCCCGCAGTCCATGCCAGCTGAGTACCATCAGGACTGAACACCGGGAGCCCGTCAAACCCAGGCGTGTGACTGACTCGCACGGGCTCTTTGCCGCCAGCCGCATCGATCAGGTACAGTTCAAAGTTGGCAAACCCGTGTCTGTTTGTGGTGAAGATCAGATAGCGACCGCTGGGGTGATAGTAGGGCGCCCAGGACATCGCTTCGAGTCGGGTGAGCTGCTGCTCGTTGGAGCCATCGATGTTCATCGTCATGATCTCAGCCGTCGCGCCGTTTTCTGCAAAACGTCGCCAGCAGATGCGTTTGCCGTCCGGGCTGAAGAAAGGGCCGCCGTCGTAACCCGGAGAATTGGTGAGCCGCCGCACATTGCTGCCGTCGGCGTTCATGATATAGATTTCGTTGGCCCACGCCGGGTCCAGCTCGAAGGCCTTCTTTTGGGCGTCGTTCAGCGTTTCTGAATAGGCGGAGCGATTGGAGGCAAAGGCAATCAGCCGGCCGTCGGGCGACCAGGACCCTTCAGCATCATAGCCGCGTTCGCGGGTGAGCGGCTGACAGGCTTTGGAATTCAGATCGTACTGGTAAATGTCATAGTATTCGTCGTAGTCCCATGCGTAACGCCGTTCCTTACCAGAGGACCGCATGGCGATTTCATCTGCCTGTTCCTTCTGAGCATCGGGGTCATCCTGAGTGGACGCGTAGAGTACTTTGGTACCGTCAGGGTGAATCCAGGCGCAGGTTGTTTTTCCGGTTCCGGGAGAAATCCGCTGCGTGTCGCCGGTATCGAGGTCCATCAGGTAGATCTGGAAAAACGGATTGCCCGGTTCGCGTTCGCTTTGGAAGATCATCCATCGGCCATCGGCGCTGAAATAGCTTTCGCCTGCGCGGCGACCTTCGTAGGTCAGCTGACGGACGCGGGAAATGAGCCGGGCTTCAAGCCGTTTTGCGGCAGCGGGGTCGGTCGCGGTGACGTCAGCGTCCGCGGTGGCCGCGGGCGCAGCGGGTTGCTGAGCATTGAGGGGGGGAGTTGAACATGAACTCCAGATGACCGGCAGCAAAAGCAGGCAGGACAGGAGTCGTGAGGAGAACGGGGTCGTTGAGAGCCTGTGTGTCACGGCGAAGTCTCCGGCGAAGCACGGCGGGTGAGGAACAGAAATGGTCAGAAGTCTATATGCGTCCCGTCGGTATTTTCCATTGCTGGCAGCGGACCGTTCCAGGCTGCGGAGGGCGGCTGGAGGAAATTCCCGGAAAATGTGAACGGACAGCGGAGCTGGACAGGCGGAGCAGTCGGTCAGTGAAAAAAAAAGGCCGCTGCTGTGGCAGCGGCCCGTGCGGACGACTTTGGATGTACAGCATCAGCCGACGAAGGTTTTCTTCTTGAGGGCTGCGAGTCGTGATTTCACGCGGGAGGCGGTGTTTTTGTGGATGAGTTTCTTTGCGGCGGCCTGATCGAGGGCCTTGGTGACGAGGGAAAACTGGGCGTCTGCAGTTTCCTGAGTGGGTTTGGTGGCCAGCAGGGCACGGAATCGCTTTACGGTCGTGCGCAGGGCGGAACGCTGCTGGCGATTGCGTTCGCGACGGACATTTGCTTTACGAAGAGACTTTTCGGCGGACGCTGAATTGGGCATAACGGTATCGGAAATTCAAGGAGAAACGGACCGGAAAGCGTCGAGGCGACTTCAGCCGCCCCGTGAACAACCCGGCATGATATCCGGGAGCCGGAAAAATTTCCAGCCTCATCGGCAGAAAGTCGTCCCTGATCCAGCGAAATTGAGAATTGGTCGGGTAAATCCCCTGGAAAGTCACTTCCGAACGCTTTTCCATCTGAAAGTTCCCCGCTACACTCGACAGCGTAGTCCGCATCATTCGCATGATCCCCAGATGCATCCAGTGCCGGATGCCCGCACAACCGCCCGGAGCCGACTCATGCTGCAACTGATTACCGAAAATGCTCACAGTCTGGCATTCCTCGAAAACGCCGGTTTCCTGCAGGTTCTTCTCGGTGTCGTTCTGCTCTTTTTCGGCCTGCTGTCGCTCGGCTTCCTGATCATGTTTGCGTCCGTGGCGTCGCTCTGGTTTCGGGCCTACATGTCGGGCGCCGCGATTGGTCCGATCCAGCTGGTGATCATGAGTCTCAAGAAAATCAGCCCCCAGGTCATCGTGGATTCGCGGATCATGTCCGTTCAGGCGGGCCTTGGAGAAATGATCTCCACAAACGCGATGGAGTCCCACATGCTGGCGGGTGGCCGTGTTCCACTGGTGGTCAAAGCCATGATTGCTGCCAAAGGTGCTCGCATCCTGCTCGACTGGAACACAGCAGCTGCCATCGATCTGGCAGGTCGCAATGTGCTTGAGGCTGTGCAGACAAGTGTTCGCACCAAGGTGATTGACTGTCCTGATGCCGGTCGCAATCCGTCCCGGCCAACTCTTGACGGCATCGCCAAAGACGGCATTCAGCTCAAAGCCAAAGCCCGGGTGACCGTCAGAACCAACATCACCCAGCTGATCGGCGGCGCCACCGAAGAAACCGTTATTGCTCGCGTCGGCGAAGGCATCGTATCCGCCATCGGATCCTGCGAAACCCACAAAGAAGTGCTCGCCAATCCGATGCTGATTGCCAAAGCCGTGCTCGCCAAAGGACTCGATTCCCAAACCGCCTATGAAATCGTTTCGATTGACATCGCTGACATCGACGTCGGTGATAACGTGGGCGCGCGTCTGCAGGCCGATCAGGCCGAGGCCGATATGCGGATCGCCCGAGCGCTCGCTGAAGAACGCCGTGCGGCCGCCGTGGCACATGAACAGGAAATGCGCGCACTCACGCAGGAAAATCAGGCCGAAGTGCTGCTCGCCGAAGCCGAAGTTCCCCGCGCCATGGCCGGCGCCTATCGCCGTGGAGTGCTCCGGGCAGTCGAAAAGGCAACTTGAGCCCTTTATTCAAATAAACGTCACTCACAGAAACATTCCGGCCGACACAGCCGCAATCTCTCTGCAAACTCAACAAATCTCAAACTGCTCCCAACCCCGCTGCACGTCCCGCCACCTTCACTGGACAGCCCCCAATTCGCGAAGACCGCTTGAGAATCCGCAAAAACAGGCGTAGACTTCCGGTGCTGTCTGATTCATCGATCATCGGCACACGTCTGCCTGATCACCTTTCCCCCCAATCCTCATGCTGAACGGCGCAGGGACGCTGCCGCTTCCGCCAGCCTCCCGGATCCCTGCGATGGATGGTCTGCTGCAGATCGAATTGACGTCCCACGAACGCGATGTGCTGCTCCGCGGACTCCGCTACGTTCGCAGCGCCGTGATGCTGGAAACACGCGAGCCATCCGCGGAAGACACCCGCGTTCGCTCCGGCCTGCTTGACGAAATCCAAAACCTCTCGCAGCGGCTCGAGAATACAGACCCGCTTCCGGTAAATTTCTAATCGCCGGTCTGGTCTGCCGTTCTTCACCGCCCGCCCTGCAGGGCCGTCAGCCTGCGATCGTGCAGTGCTGATGCCACCAGCAGCCGATCGAGACCTGCGGATTCCGCCTCACGCACGCACGCATCTGAATTTACTCCGCCCCCCGTGATCAACTCCGAATCCGGAAAACTGGCCTTCAAACGCCTGCACAGCTCCAGCGTCCGCAGCCCGGTCCCCGTGCCAACGGACGCAGTGTCCAGAACAATCCAGCGCCGCAAATCGGCTCTCCAAAGCCGCTCGGCGAACTGCTCCGGTGTCACTCCGGCCGCAGCAGCCTGCGGATCCGCCAGTCGCAGGGATCCTGCGTGCAGGTCGAGGCTGCAAATCAGGTCGGACGGTCCAGCGACCGGGAGCAGATCAAGACGCGTCCACGTTTCGGTTGCAATCACTGGCTGTACGTTTGGGCCGAGTCGCACCGCCTGCAAGTCCTCCGGACTGCGGACGCCAGCATCGATGATCAGCGTCGCCTGCGTTGCGGTGAGTCGCTGCAGCGTTACCCAGTCGGGCTTTGCATTCATGATTCCGTCGAGGTCAGCGACGTAGAACGTGTCCAGGCCCGTTGCCTCTCTCAGGTTCTCAAGGACTTCCACGGGTTCAATGGACGTCGTCAGCAAACTCCGCAACGGCCTGTAGTCGCTCCGCTTTCCGGCGACGGCTCGGACCACAATACCGCCGCAAAGATCGAGCACTGGAATCAGCTGGGTTTTCAAAGCAGGAATTCCGTTGCGTGTCCTGTCGATCGATCGGCGGTCCGAAAGGCAGATTTGAAGTTTTCAGCCCGAAGCAATTGCACGAGGCCTGCCACCAGTTGCCTGTCGCGATGCGATGTGTCGCAGGTATTCGCCATACTCGTTCGGTATTTTTCTCGCCAGCCCCAGCAGTTGCTCTGTATCAATCCAGCCCTGCCGCCACGCAATCTCTTCAGGACACGAAATCTTCAGACCCATTCGCTTTTCGATCGCCGACACGAAACTGCCGGCCTCAAGCAGTGCGTCGTGCGTGCCAGTATCCAGCCACGCGAAACCGCGGGACAGAATTTCCACGTGCAGTGCCCCGCGCCGCATGTACTCGCGGTTCACATCCGTAATCTCCAGCTCGCCACGCGGCGATGGACGCAGATTCCGCGAGATCTCCACCACAGCATTGTCATAGAAGTACAGTCCAGGCACCGCAAAATCCGACCTGGGCTCTCGCGGTTTTTCCTCCAGCGAAATGGCGCGACCTGCCTCGTCCATCTCCACAACCCCGTAACTGCGGGGATCGCGGACCTGGTAGCCAAATATGGTGGCCCCGGACTGCCTTGAGGAGGCGTTTGCGAGAATCGACCGAAATCCACGTCCGTAGAAGATGTTGTCCCCGAGAACCATCGCGACGGAATCGTCACCGATGAAGTCCGCTCCCAGAATAAAAGCTTGCGCCAACCCCTCCGGACGCTCCTGAACCTTGAAGGAAAAACGCATTCCCCAGTCGCGGCCGTCTCCCAGCAGTCCCTGAAAGCCTGGCAAATCCCGCGGAGATGAGATCACCAGGACATCCTGTATTCCCGCCAGCATGAGCGTTGCCAGAGGGTAGTAGATCATCGGCTTGTCGTACACCGGTGCCATCTGTTTGCTGATGCCCAGGGTGATTGGAAACAGGCGAGATCCCGTTCCACCGGCGAGGATAATACCTTTTGTACATGCGGTCATCTGCCCAACTCCTGTATTCGCCGCTGCCAGCAGCAGCACCGCGGTTGTGTTTGCTCAGAAGCCTTTCCTTACCACAGAACCAGGTCACCGGCCGTGTTCAAAACACCTCGAGGCTGCGGAAAACAAAGGTTCGCGTCGAGATTGCTCGATCGACAGGTGAAACAGGCGACCCCGGGAAAACTGTCATCATTCGGTGCCTGCGGTTTTCTGAAACACAATCACGTGCTGGCGGGGCAGAATGTGAATTGTCTCCAGCCACGTCAGTCCAAATTCGGGCTGTTCTGCCTCCTTCCTGACCTGGGCCTGAGTCATTTTGTGGACTTCCTTGATGGGCACGGCCGGGTCTTCCTTGCGGTATTCGACAAAAACCAGCCTGCCACCCGGCCGAAGCGATCTGGAGATGTCCTGAAGCATTTCCCACGGGTATTCAAATTCGTGGTAGACGTCCACCATAATGGCCAGATCGATGCTGCCGGGTTTCAAATTTGTCCTGCGTTCGCTGCCGCGGACCGGCTGAACGTTCTGCACTCCGTATTTTTCGCACCAGAGTTTGAGGCGATCGAGCATTTCCTGCTGAACGTCCACGGCCATCACTTTTCCATCCGGAAGAACACGCTCCGCCATCTGAATCGAAATCACGCCACTCCCCGCTCCAATGTCGGCAACCACGTGACCGGGCTGCAGCTTGAGCGAGCGGATGAGCAGTGTGAGTCGTTCTTCTTCTTCGCGTTCAGATCGCTCCAGCCACAGCGCTCCGGCATAGCCCATCACGTGCGCGATTTCCCGGCCCATGTAGAACTTACCGATTCCATCCGGGTCGTGATCGCGACGGACCTCGTACCGCTGCGGCGATTTGCTTTCAGCAGCTTTCTCTGCCACCGGCTCGTCCGCGGTCACAACGGTGATCGGAAACAACAACAGCATCAGGAGGTAACAGAGAAAGCGGAGCATGATTGAAGCCTGTGAGAAGTGCAGAGATGGAAATTACTTCACGGGAATAACAGTGGCCTTCCTGATGTAGTCCAGCTTCGGAAAACTGCTTTTCAGGTACTCATTGCCCTGCTCCTGGATGAGCAGCTGATTGGGCTTCTGTCCGTATTCTGCATTGATCTTCTTCACGACATCCATTCCCTCAACGACCTTGCCGAACGGGGCAAATCCAAGTGCATCCAGACGTTCATTGTCGGCCGTGTTGATGAACAGCTGGCAGGTGCGCGTGTCCGGGCCTTTGGTGGCGAAGGTCACGAATCCCGTGAGATTGCTCTGCACCACCGGATCGTCTGCGATCTCATTGTCCTTCCATTTTGCATACACCGCAGGATTACCGTTGATGCCCCACTGCACCACGAAGTCCGGTACCACACGGAAAAAGCGACATTCATCGTAGTACCCGGCAGTCACCAGTTGGTGAAAGCGGTCGGCACCCTTTGGAGCCCATTTCCGCTGGACCTCGACCACGAAGTCTCCGCAGGAGGTTTCAAACCTGACTTGAAAAGTTTCCGGCACCGCTGCCGCTTTGGGGGTTTCCTGAGCGATCGCGGGGAAGGTAAGGCACGCAGCAAGCAGACTGAAAAGCAGAGGTTTCATAGCGGGATCCTGTAAGAATTTGAGGCCATCAGAGACACAGTTGGTCCGCCTGCTGCCATTCAGCTGCGGCGGGGAATGTAGTTGCGTAGAAACGTCAGGCTTTGCTGGAGCGATGCGATGCGATCGTCGAGTGATCCTTCGTAGGCGCGATCCTCTACCTCCACGCACACCGCACCTCGATAGCCGGCATCTGTGAGCTGCGAAAAGAAACGCCCCCAGTTCACGTCGCCCATTCCCGGCAGCTTGGGTGTGTGATAGCGATTGGGATGTGCCAGAATGCCAACCTGATTGAGCCGCTGCAGGTCAAGCCGAACGTCCTTGGCGTGAATGTGTACCAGACGGTCCCGAAAATCCCTGAGCGGTGTCAGGTAGTCCATGTGCTGCCAGATCATGTGCGACGGATCGTAGTTCAGTCCGAAACTGGCTGAGGGAATGTCTGTGAACATTCGCTGCCAGATTTCCGGGCTGACAGCGAGGTTCTTTCCGCCTGGCCACTCGTCCGCCGTAAACAGCATCGGACAGTTCTCGATACCAATTCGCACCCCGGAGCTCTCTGCCAGCGCGATCAGCGGCCGCCATGTTTCCAGGAAACGCGGCCAGTTGGCGTCCACCGACTTTGTCCAGTCACGCCCAACAAAAGTGTTGACCGTTGTCAGCCCCAGCATTCGCGCCGACCTGATCACCGACTGCAGGTGATTCACTGCAGCCGCAGATTCATCGGGATTCGGACTCAGCGGATTGGGATAATAGCCAAGGCCGCTGATATGAACCCCAGTGCGGTTCACCACCGACTGAATCTCATCGACCCGCTGTGGCGTCATCCCCACCACATCAATGTGACTTACCCCGGCATAGCGACGCTCGGCCCTGCCTGCAGGCCAGCAACAGACTTCGACGCAGTCATAGCCGAGACTTGCCGCCGTGTCGAAGAGCTGCTCGAAGGTGAGTTCCGGCAGAATGGCGCTGACAAAACCAAGTTGCACTGGAAAAAGCCCTGTGAAGAGAGGAACCTGGGAACGGGAAAGGCGATGATGACGGCCAGGCGGGACGCAGGAAAAGCAAGGTGAGAAGTGCGAAGTGGCGGTCAGTGTTCCTGCTGACCACCCCTTTCACGCCCCAATTCACGCGAGTTCTTTGCGGACTTTTTCGAGCAGAGCTTTCGTTGCGCGGATACCGGCGGATTCGTCGAGTCCGCCGCCTTCGTATTCGATGCCGACGTAGCCGGAGTAGCCTGCGGCGAGGACGATCTTCATCATCCGAACGTAGTCAGTTTTGGTTTCGTTGCCGGCGGCATCGAAATCGTGCGATTTGGCACTGACGGCTTTGGCGAAGGGCATGAGTTCTTCGACGCCTTTGTAGCGATCGTACCATTCGTCTCCACCGATCCGGAAGTTGCCGAAGTCGGGAAGAGTGCCGCAATTGGGAAGGTTGACGGCCTTCATGACGCCTGCGAGCCACGCGCCGTTGCTGGAGAGGCCACCGTGGTTCTCGACGATCACATTCAGTTTGTGGGTGGCAGCGAATTCAGCGAGTCTGCGCAGACCGTCGGCAGCGCGTTTTTGCTGTTCTTCATAGGTTCCGGAGCTGCCGGCGTTCACGCGGATGGAGTGGCAGTCGAGGGCTTTGGCGGCTTCAACCCACTTGTAATGGTTCTCAACAGCCTGGCCGCGACGTTTGTCGTCGGGGTCGCCGAGGTTACCTTCGCCGTCGATCATGATCAGGAGCGTTTTCACGCCGATGTCGCCGGCACGTTTTTTGAGTTCAGCAAGGTAGCCGGCGTCTTTCGCCTTATCCTTGAAAAACTGATTCACGTACTCGATGGCATTGATGCCGAATTCATTTTTTGCGGTGGCTGCAAAGTCAAGGTTATTGAGTTTGCCAGAGAAGATTGTGCGGTGAAGTGACCACTCGGCCAGCGAGATTTCGAATTTGGCCGCGGCAGAACCCGCCAGTGCGTGCGGGGCATGAAGGGCGGCGAATGCGGCAGCAGTGGTTGTCAGAAACGATCGGCGGGAATAATTCGGATTCATGTGGGGAGTCTTTCGAGCGGCGAAGGAGATCTGATATGAAGTGTGGCAGGTGCGGCAGCATGGAGCCAAAAATCGACCAGGGGCGACGGCGCGTCCGCCGGCTTAGTATACTGATGGCTGCCGACATTCTCAATTCCGGGGGATGTGCTCGCTTGAACTGAGATTTTCGCGGCCCAGAGCCAGTGCACAGGAAAGCAAACTGATGTCAGAACTCGCGATTATCCCCCGCAGCGTGTTGATTGCGGGCTGTGGCTACGCTGGATTTCCCGCAGCTCGGTTCTGGCAGCAGGCCGGCGCCAAAGTCGTCGCAGTTACGCGCTCCGCCACCCGCGCGGCCGAATTCGCAGCCTGTGGACTCGAACCTCTGGTGCTTGACATCACCAATCCACAGCCATGGCCGTCGCTGCCAGACGCGGAACTGGTGATCTGGTCAGTTGGCTACGACCGACATTCCGGACATACCCGTGAAGCCGTCTGGCTGCACGGACTGACGCGTTTCCTCAGCCGACTCCCCAAGACCACAAATCCGCGTCGAATTGTGTTGACTTCCAGCACAAGCGTATACGGAGACTGCGAAGGGGGCGACGTCGATGAACAGACGCCACCACAACCGGAACAGGAAGGTGGGCAGGCGTGTCTTGCTGCCGAACGGGTGCTTCTGGAATTCGCTGCCGCCGAAGGTTCCCGCGCCATCATTCTGCGGCTGTCAGGCATCTATGGCCCCGGCAGACTGCTGCGAAGACTTGATGACCTGCGCGCCGGTGTTCCTGTCCCCGCCGAACCAGACAGCTGGCTCAATCTGGTGCACGTGGATGACATCACCAGATCGCTGGACTGCTGTGCCCGACACCCTCGGCCACCACAAATTCTCAACGTCGCGGCCGCCGTCACAGCGACCCGCCGCGACTACTATTCCACACTCGCAGAACTCGCCAACGTCCCCGGACCAGTCTTCGCTCCGCCCACCATCAGGGGGGCCAGCCGAAGCGGAAACCGCCGGGTAACCAGCATCGAGCGCCCACGACTGGGGCTTGACTTTCAGCACGAAGACTGCCGAAGCGGACTTCTTCAGGCGCTGGGAAGAAGATGATGCAACAGCCAGCATCCGATGACACTCACCCCGATCCCGAAATTCATCGCCCGTCTATGCGACTGCAGCCTGTAAGGCCAGTTCCACAATCCCAGAGCGAGTTTCCCCGTGGAAGAGCGGTTCCTGGCCGTACCACTGCAGCGTGCTGCGCGGGTGCAGGCGAAGTGCGGTTGTCGCGACCGTAGCCCGCGGTGGAATTGGAATCGGAATCGCGGCCCACGTGCATCGGCGGTGACCCACGCATTGCCGCCCACCACCCCCGCGTCCGCGACTGCAGGGACTGTCCCCAGTGTCTGCAGCAAGTGATGTAAATGCCAGTGAATTCTCGCGGATTTTCACTCAAGGTGCCATGCACCTTTGTGAGTTCTGGGTTGAATTGCTGTTCGCTCCCGCAGGCTATGCTCAGCACAGAACACTCGATCTTCCAGGCAGGGCGTGCGTGGTGGCCATCATTGGTGCGATCCTGTTGATGTGTGCCCTGTTAATTCAGTGACCTGACCTGCTGCAGGGACGTCTCGGCAAGGCCGATTAAGGCCAGGTCAAGCTGGCTCCACTTCGGTCTACGGGGACTTATTCCAGTTCGTGGTGGCTTCGTTGCGAAGCTGCGTGAGGATCCCAGCACCGAATTTCTTTTCGATGGCGGCC
>JBJTOP010000174.1:0-9565 GCA_046074645.1 Planctomycetaceae bacterium
CACGCTAAGACGCAAAGGAAGGACAGAAGGTTCAAATTTCCAACAATTCCAGCTGTGCGCCTTGGCGCCTTTGCGTGAGGTAAGAGTCGGTACAGCAAGATGCCCGCCGGCGCGTCTGCATGAAATCCGAGAGACGATCTCGAGTGTCCTTAACACCGTTTCGCCATCCCAGGGTGAAGCTGGGATGACGAAACGGCGCGAACTCTGCACAGAGTCGCGTTTCGCTCCGTTGAAACGGACACCCAGCTTTTTCACTGCTGAAAACCTCAAACCACGACCTTTCCTCGCTCAAGCCAAAACACCCCTGAACTCCCGTCTTAACACTATTTCGTCATCCCAACTTCGCCCTCCCGGTGGACCGTTTGGGTGCCATGGACCTGGACATTTCCTGCTCCGTTACCGCGGGATTGACATCCACTGCACGCCCATTTTTTGACGGCATCTGCCGTCAAAAAAAAGAGCGGGAGAATGGGGAAGGAGAGCGGATACTCTCGACTTCGTCCTGTCTCCTTTCTGCTTTCTGCGTCCCTCCGCAGGCAGCCGTTGGCCACGCATTGTCGCGTGGCAATGGTCCGGTGTGGGCTCCGAAACACGAATTCCCTTGCGATTAACATCGCTTCACCCTCCCGGCACGCTGTCTGGCCAGAAAGCGAATGCTGTCGGCTGGCAGGGCAGACTCTCCAGTTTTCCCGTGACCTGCCGCCTCGAACCCTGCTCATTTCATGCCTCGAAAAAGCCGATACTACCGCTACGACTGCACCTGCGGCTTTGTGCCGCGGCGGTGTGTCAAATTGCTCTGCGGAGTGATACGCCAGTGAGGTTGACATGGGGACGCGGGTCTTATCCGTTTTTTTTATGGCAGCTGGCGTTGCGGTCTTTTCAGGATGCGCAATTCACACCCATGCCGTGATTTCTGATTCGCCTGCACCCTCGAAAACAGTGTCAGTTGTGGAATCCGGTCCGGAAGGTTCGGGGCCAGTCGATGCCGCGGCACAGCAGCCGGCGGTGGCAGTGGAATCCGCTGAAAGTGCTGCTCAGCATGTGACAGGGCTGTCACTGGCAGACATCGAAAAGCTGGCACTTGAGAACAATCCCACGATTCGCCAGTTGTCAGCTTCGATCATGAAGGCCCGCGGATTTCGCAGCCAGGTGGGACTGAAGCCAAACCCCACAATTGGCTACTTTGGAAGTCAGATCGCGGATGCGGGGACAGATCAGCACGGCGCGTTTGTTTCACAGGAGATTGTCACGGGCGGCAAGCTCTCGCAGAATCGGCGTGTGCTCGATCGCACACTTCAGGCACAGCTGTGGGATTTTGAAGCTCAGAAGCAGCGTGTGCTGACGGATGTTCGCGTGCAGTTTTACGCAGCTTTGGCAGCTCAACGAAGGATTGAGCTGACGGATCAGTTTCATGATGTGACCGTCAGGGGTGTCGAGGTTTCGCGTCGGCGGCGGGAGGCTCAGGAGACGTCCGTGGTCGATCTGCTGCAGGCCGAAGTGCAGATGTCAGAAATTGATGTGGCGCGTCAGCAGGCGCGTGTGGCCTTTCGCGGGTCGATGCAGCAGTTAGCGGCTGTGTCAGGGACTGGCGAGCTTCCTCAGCAGACGCTCAGCGGGGAGCTCAGGCAGCCCCCAGCTGAGATGAACTGGGATAACGTGCTGCAGAATCTGCTGCAGTCCAGCCCCGAGCTTCAGGCGGCACGATTTCGTGTGTCAGCGGCGCAGGCGCTGCAGCAGCGGCAGCAGCAGCAGCAGATTCCCAACCTGCAGACGGAAATTGGTGCAGGAGCTGATAATGCGACGGGCGTGGGGCTGATCAACGTGACGGTGGGAGTCCCGGTGCCTGTGTTCAATCGCAACAGTGGCAATATTTCAGCGGCCTACGGAGAATATTCGCGGGCAGTTCACGAGGTGAGTCGCATCGAGTCTTCGATCAAGTCGCGACTTGCGGAGGCTCGACAGGACTTCGACGCGGCTGCTGTGGCTGTCAAGCAGTATGAAGAGCAGATTCTGCCGCGTACGGAGCAGACGCTGGAGCTTTCTGAGCGGGCGTTTTCGGCCGGTGAATTCGACTTCCTGCAGGTGCTTATTGTGCGGCGAACATATTTCGAGTCGAATCTCAAGTATGTCGATTCACTTGCTGCGCTCGCACAGGCACGTTCGCGAATCGACGGCCTGCTGCTCACTGGAGCGCTCGACGCACCGGCCGATCAGAGCGGCGACGATGGGCTCCGCGGGCAGACGTTCAGCCAGCAGTAGTGGACTGGGGCTCGGGGAGATCAGCGACCGACGGGAATGTCGGAGACGATTTCGGGGGACCAGCAGGCCGTTCTGAAACCTGAGCGGGCCGATCAATCGGACGATCGGTTTGATCTTTTCCCTCAGGCAGGTCATGATACGGAACAGACATGCTCGTTCACAGCGAGCAGTCGGGACCGCTGTTTCCGTCTCAAGGATTCCCTATCCACCATGGACCTTCTGCAACTGCTCACGCAAACCCCCTCAGTACCTGGTCGCGAGGAACGCATACGCCGGGTGATTCAGGATTCCATTTCTGCGGTCGGACTGTTCGACGAGATTCGTGTGGATGCGCTGGGGTCGCTGATTGCCGTGCGGAAACCGCGTCCGGCCGAGGGCCAGCCATACCCTGCGAAGCCGTCGCGTGTGCTGCTGATGGCCCACATGGACCAGATTGGGTTTCTGGTGAGGCATATCGACGAACAGGGCTGTCTGCGGCTGAACCCTGCCGGCGGTTTTGATCCGCGCAACCTGTTCGCCCGCATGGTGCGTGTCTGTACGGCAGACGGCGATCTGCCCGGGGTGATGAACGCGAGCGGGCGTCCAATTCATCTGGCCACGGAAGCAGATAAGAAGAAGATTCCCGAGGTTACAGAGTTCTTCGTCGACTGCGGTCTCAGTGCCGAAGACGCCAAACGCCGGATTCGAATCGGCGACATGGTGGTGCTGGACGGCCCCTGGCACGACATCGGGCACTCTGTCGTCTCCCAGTGCCTCGACAATCGAATTGGATGCTGGGCACTGATCCGCGCGATTGAAAATCTGAAGCACCACAACTGCGAAATCCACGCAGTATGGTCGGTGCAGGAGGAAGTCGGAATGCGCGGAGCGGGCCCGGCGGCTTTCGCGGTGGATGCGGACTTTGCCGTTTCGTGCGATACGACTCTGTGCTGCAAAACACCCGGAGTTCCTGATGAAGATCGTGTGTCTGTGGCGGGAGACGGTGTCTGTCTGCACATCATGGATGCTTCCATGATGTCGGATATGGGACTGGTCGCTGATTTTGAAGCTCTGGCACAACAGCATGGCATTCGCTGTCAGCGGGCCATTCTGCCTCGGGGAGGGCAGGACGGAGCGGCCATCCAGCGAAGTCGCAGCGGAGTGAGAACGATCTGTCTTGCCTGTCCGGTGAAGTACATTCACACCGTCACGGAAATGACGCATCGAGATGATCTGTATTCGTATCACAGTTTGCTGACAGCCTGGCTGGCCTCGCTGGGTTGATTATTTTTGGGAAGACAGCTGGATTTTTCTTGACGAGTGCTGCATTGCGTGATCTTCCTTACAATTCAGTCCGGGTTAGTCCGGGTCGAGGGTATGCGGGCAGCCATCAGCGCGCGTGGTTATGGGGGCGTCATGCGGTGCTGGAGACGCTGACGGCGGCGCGCTGGCCGGTGCTGGAGTTGTTTACCAGTGACGTGTTGGGTGCGGACCTTTTGCGGCCGCTGCAGCAGGCGGCCTCGCGTCAGTCGGTGCCGTTGCAACAAGTGAGCAGTGCGCGTCTGGAGCAGCTTTGCCGCCAGGCGGATCATCAGGGAGTCGCAGCGCGGATGGGCGAGTTTCCCGTGGAGACGTCTGCAGATTTATTGGTGGCGGTGCATGAGTCATCAGCCGTGTGGAGTGCGAACGCGTGTGCACCGTCGTCGTCCGCCGCACTTCCGCCACCGTTGTTCGTGATGCTGGACAGGATTCAGGACCCCTGGAACTTTGGTGCGATCCTTCGCTGTTGTGACGCTGTGAGTGCCGCCGGAATAGTCATTGGTCCGGCGTCACAATCGACGATTACTCCGCATGTGGCACGTGCTTCATCGGGAGCGGTGAATTATCTGCGAATCTTCCAGACTTCGGACCTCGCTGAAGCAACTGTGTTTTTTCGCAAGTCGGGTTTTCGAATTGCAGCTGCTTCCGAGAAATCATCGGATGTTCTCTGGAGCACCTGCCTTTCCGGTCCACTGCTGCTGATTATTGGTTCCGAAGCCCATGGCGTCGAACCGCGACTGCTGGAATGCAGTGATGTGCGAGCTGCAATACCGATGCTTGGTCGGGTCACGTCACTGAATGCGGCCGCCGCCGCCGGTATTCTGCTTTATGAATGTCGGCGGCAGTCCGGAGCATCTCCAGCGGAGCCTTCCCATGCAGACTGAAGAACTCCCGGTGATCAGCGTGACCGAGCTGGTGACTGCGATGAAGGAAGTGATCGAGACTGCGCTGCCTCAGTGTGTGGTGGAGGGTGAACTTTCCAACTGCCGTCGCAGTCCTGCTGGTCACTGGTATCTGACGCTCAGGGACGAGAACGCGGAAATCTCGGCTGTGATCTGGAAAAGCACCGCACAGCGGCTCCGGTTTTTGCCAGCCGACGGACTGAAGGTGCTGGCGACCGGCAGTCTGCAGGTTTATGTCACGCGAGGCACGTGCCAGTTCTCCATCAGTCGTCTGCAGCCGCAGGGTACAGGTGCGCTGGAGCTGGCCTTTCGTCAGCTGCGGGAGAAGCTGGCAGCCGAGGGTCTTTTTGAATCCTCACGCAAACGCTCGCTCCCACGAATTCCCCGCAGAATCGCTTTGATCACAAGCCCAACGGGTGCTGCAGTCCGCGACATGATTCAGGTGATTACTCGTCGCTGGCCGCCGGCGGACATCGTGATCGTCCCCGTCCGCGTTCAGGGAGAAGGCGCGGCGGAAGACATATCGAGGGCGCTTGGATTTGTGCATCGCCTTCCGGGAGTGGACGTAGTGATTACCGGGCGTGGCGGTGGCAGCCTTGAAGATCTCTGGTGTTTCAACACTGAACTTGTCGCGCGTGCCATTGCGGCCTGCAAAGTCCCGGTGATCAGTGCCGTGGGCCACGAAATCGATGTTTCAATTGCGGATCTCGTGGCCGATCGCCGGGCGCTGACGCCGAGTGAGGCTGGCGAACTGGTCGTGCCTGCCGCGGAGGAGCTGCGGCAGGCGTTCAGGCAAACCGCGGAGCGACTGCGGCGGACGCTGCTGATGAAGCTCGACCGCTGCCGCCTGCAGCTGGCGTCGCTGGAATCCCGAGCAGTTCTGCAGCGTCCTGAAAACCTGCTCCTCCGCCGTCGTCAGGACTGCGACCTGCTCGGCGAACGCCTGACTCGAAGCCTGCAGCTGCTGCTTGAACGGCGTCGGCACCAGCTGGGAAAACTGGCTGCCACCCTGCAGGCACTCAGCCCGCTCGAAGTGCTGGCCCGCGGCTATTCACTCACCCAGACAATCAGCGGCGAAATCCTTCAGGATGCCTCCACCGTCAAACCCGGTGATCAGCTGATTACGCGGCTCAGATCCGGCCACATTCAGAGCGTGGTGATGGCAGCAGACCGGTAAAACAACACTTGAGTTGCTCAGCGGAGAAAGCAGGCATGTCGCGAACAGTGCACGTCCATTTGCTGCCGGATCTGATCCCGGTCGGGGCCGTTGTCGGACAAACAGCTGTCATTATCGATGTCCTGCGGGCATCTTCGACGATTGTGACGGCGCTGGAGAACGGGGCGAGTGCGGTGATTCCCTGTGGTGATCCCGCCGAAGCTCGACGTCTCCGCGAAACTGCATCGAGCAATGATGTGCTGCTGGGGGGCGAGCGTCATGGGGTGCGGATTGAAGGCTTCGACCTTGGCAACTCACCAGCTGAATATAGTCCTTCGGTCGTGGCCGGTCGCCGGATTGTCTTCACCACGACCAATGGCACACGAGCTCTGCTCAAATGCCACGATGCAGGCCAGATTGTGATCGGCTGCTGGCTGAATCTTGCCAGTCTGGCCGCATGGCTGTCTGAGGGAACTGGCGAGGTTCACCTGGTCTGTGCAGGTACAGACAGGATTATTTCCGGCGAGGATGTGCTTGCGGCGGGTGCGATTGTGCAGGAGTTGGAGAAACTTCTGAATGGAGGCCTGCACATGAACGACAGCGCAGTGATTGCCCGCAACGCGGCCGCTCAATTGCTGAACGCGGCTGAAAATCCAAACGCGATCCTTGCCGACTATTTCGCGACGACCCAGGGAGGCCGTAATCTGATTGCCATCAACCAGCAAGCGGATCTGGCGTTGTGTGCCGCGATCTCGTCCTCACCGTGCATCCCACTGCTTGACAGCCGCAGCGGTGAACTGCGGATTGCGAGAGTAGTGGACTGACGGGGCGTTTTGCTATTTGCTTTTTTCAGGGGTGAGTTGTGCGTGTGCGAGCGGGAGGCTCCCGGCAAACAGGCCCTGAATGACGCGTGTCATGTGAGGCAGATTCAGCAGAGCCACTTCGTCTGTGGGCTTGTGGTAATCGGCGTGGAGCGAGCCAGCTGAAAAGCTGTGCGCGATGACGCCTTTCTGGACGAACGAATAATTGTCACTGCGGGTGTACAGCATTTCGCTGACATCTTCACGATGAAACACGGTGATGCCGACTCGTGCAGCCCCGGCGGCCACTTGTGGTCCGAGACTGCTCCGAGTCCAACCAGTGCCCCACATTTTTTGCTCGGCATTTTCTTCAGGGCGACCGATCATTTCGATGTTGATATTCGCGACGGTGTCTTCCAGCGGCCAGAGTGGCTGTTCGCAGTATTGTCGGGAGCCCAGCAGACCTTTTTCTTCGCCCCAGAATGTGAGAAAGATGATTGAGCGTTCCGGACGTTTGGGAAGGGCAGCGTAGGCATCTGCCAGAGTGAGGACTGCGGTAACGCCGGTGGCATTGTCGTCGGCTCCGTTGTTCACGGTGTCGCCGCCACGATCTCCTGCCTGTCGACCGATGTGATCCAGGTGGGCGGAAAAAATGATTGCCTGCTTTGCAAACTCTGTGCTGGAGCCGCGGATGACGGCCGCCACATTGCGGACCTCAACGGTCTGGCTGATGCGTGCTGGCACAGTGAGCTTCAGTGGCTGACCGGACTGAAAGGTGTCGGGAACGAGAACAACAGCGAGTGCCGGCTGGAGGGCAGCGGGCAGCTCCAGTGGTCGTCCGGCCGTGGCGGCCGCAGCGTCTCGAAGTGGACTGTTGGCAGCGGTGCGAATGAGCACCGCTGCAGGTTTTGACTGCAGCAGTGGCTGGATGCGACGAGCGACGGTGGCGGCAGCAGCAGCCGGACTGTCTGCGGCCTGAGGTGGCAGTGGAGGTTCATCGATGATAATAATCTGTCCGCTTTGATCGGAGCCGGGCCGCGGGTCGGCAGCCGGGCCGGACAGCTGCGCGGGCCGATCAGCTGCGAAGATCACTGGCACATTCATTGGTGCCGCGGTTCCCGGCTGCAGTTGTGCAGGGCTGGCCGGTGGACCGTACTGGGACAATTCCTGCCGCTGATAGAAACTGCCGTCCGGGGCCAGAGATTCAAGCCCTGCTCCACGGAAGCGGGCGGCGACGTATGCAGAGGCGATCGTGAGTTCTGTGGAGGGCGTGTTGCGTCCGGCCATCTCGTCAGAAGCGAGAAACGCGACGGTCGACAGCACGCGGGATTCCTGAATCTGGTTCAAAGCCGCCTGCTCGTCTGCAGTGAGGGCAGGGAGTGAAATGGCCGGGGATTCGTCGGCGTGTACGGATCGGCTGACGCACAGCAGTGTCAGGCAGTACAGTGGAAACGACACCCATTGAATGTGGGTTGGCATCGGGACGAATCCGGAGAGGGGGAAGGAGGGGGCGAATTGGTGCTGACAGGATAGAGGACATTAGGAAGCATGTCAGATGGGAGCGTGTGGCACAAGCAGGAAACAGCAGGGCTGCCACAAGGGACGCGGGATTCAGGAAAAATCCTGATATTCGCAATCAATTTCGGTGTTTTTTCGCTTTTCAGGTCGCATAGTTGCCCGCAGAGTGTTGGATTGTCGCGAGTCCCTCGTCCTTGGTCCTGGCGGACAAATGGACAGCCGCTTGTTTCGGGAAATCGGAAGGTAGAATGACCGATTGGCAGCCCGAGCAGATTGAAGCCTTCTACCGGAATCATTCCCGGGAGCTCTGGGCTTTATTCTACTCCATGTGTAACGATCCTGAGCGCGCTTACGACGCGGTTCAGGAGTCGTTTGCGAAGCTGTACGACTATCGGGGTCAGCCGATCCGGGATCTCAAAGCCTGGCTGCTCCGTGTCGGCCAGAACTGGCTTCGGGATGCAGCCCGGCGGAAATCCAATTCCGTGCACCTGCTCCCCGGACTCGACGACCATTCCTCTTCCACCTTAACCGCAGACCAGTTGCTGCAGCTGAAGGAACGCCAGCAGCAGATCCGCGAGGCTCTGCAGATGCTCAATGAAGACGACCGGCGAGTGCTGGTCATGAAATATTCCATGGACTGGTCATCTGCTCAGATGGCGATGGTCATGGACAGCACTGCCGCTGCCGTTGACATGCGACTCTCGCGTGCCCGGCGACGGCTGGCAGAGATTCTGACAGAACAGGGGTTTACCAATGATTGATCAGCACAGCACTCGGCATGGTGCCGACAACCGACTTTCCGAAGGCGCGATGGAAGGACTTCTGCGCGACTTCTTCCGGCTTGAAGTCCCCACAGCACTTCAGAGTTCGTCTGCCGTTTGCGACAGCAGGCCCGTGGTGGCTGCTGTGATTGTCGGTAATCGCCCGTCCGCAGCCTCCCGAATCGCCATCGTCGCCGCTCTGGTAACGCTCAGCGCCTGCCTGCTGCTCACTTTTAACAGTAAACCGGCAGAACCCCAGGGATCCGGCGTCGCCGTTCGCATTCAGTCTCCAGCCGCCACCGAAGAACTCATGCCCGTCTCATCAGCCCCCAACTCGAAAGCCACTGGCGTTCCGGTCGATGAAAATGGACTGCTCCTGAAGGAAACAGAAGAAATCCAGCTCAATCCCCAACCGTAACGAAGAGTGCAGATCGCTGGTGAGTGGTGGGACTCTGTCGAATTCATGATTTGTGATGCGAGCCCCGACAGTGTCGCCGCAGGCGAGAGACTGACCTCAGCGTTTCCGGACGGCCGGCTTCGGTCAGAAATCGCCTGCGAAAGTTTTTGACAAGGTCCATCCACGTTTCGATGCTGCAGTCAAGGCGAGTGAGAATGGAATCGAGCTGTGGAGGGATGCGGCCCGCTTTGTCCAGACGCAGCTGACGACCGGTCCAGTCGACCAGCTGAAGGTATTGATCCAGCGACATGAACAGGCAGCCACGATTCGTGAGCCGCCGATCGGTGCTTCGATCGCGGGATTGCCGACGCGGTTGTTCGAGTGCAATCGGGGCCAGCCAGCCGGCTTTGGGGCCGTGTTCGGTCTGGGTGTCCCGAGCTGCCGCGGAGGCGGCCGGGGCGGCAGCCTGACGA
>JBJTOP010000175.1:0-13781 GCA_046074645.1 Planctomycetaceae bacterium
CGCTGATCAATCTCAAGCTGACCGAAGGTGCTCTTCAGGACGCGGATGCGTCGAACGACGTAATCGCCACCACTGCCGTGATTACGCTCGAAGACACCAACGACACGGGCGACGATATCGGCACACTTCTCAATCCGATCCACACATCTGTGGATGACCTGACTGTCTTCACAAACGCCGGAAGCATTTTTGGCAGCCAGTTTATTCGTGAAGCGAATGGCCTGGTTCAGGTCAATCTCGACAGCAACAATGCGCTAATTAACCTGAAACTGACGGACGGTTCTCTACAGGACGGGGACTCGGGCAACGACGTGATTGCTGCGACCGCCGTAATTACGCTGGACGATGGCAACGACTCAGGAGATGACATCGGTGCTTTGCTGAACCTCGTCCACGTCTCGGTCTCTGACCTTACGACGTTTACGAATTCAGGCAGTATTCACGGCAGCCAGTTTCTGCGCGAGGCTAATGGCCTTTCTGCCTTCAATCTGAACGCTGGAAGTGGTTCCATACTGCTGAGGTTGACGGAGGGCAGTCTTCAGGACGGGGACAGTGGTGTTGATGTTCTGTCAGATAAAATTGTCATCATCGTTGAGGACGCCAACGACAGTGGTGACAATGCTGGTGCAGCCGATCATTTTCTGCTCGTGCAGGTAAATGATCTTTCTGTTGATACGGCAGCCGGTCAGGTGCATGGGGACCAGTACATCACTGAGGTGGATAATCTCAACGGTGTGAATCTGAATGCAGGTACCGCGGACGTCTCTCTGACTGCGGGCGGCAGGGTACTTGATGCGGACGACGATATCGACATCTGTGCACACGCCGCCCGCCTGACGTTCAGCGAACTGGTCGGCAACGAAAAGCGTGTGCAGACTCGAGTGGACGTGCTGGAAATGACGGCTGTCGGTGGTGGTAGCGTATTCCTGATCGAGGAGAACGATCTGCAGCTGTCCGCGGTTGCCATCACCAACGGAGATCTCTTTGTTCAGACGGGTGGTACACTCACGATCAATGGAACGGGCATAGAAGTGCTTGGGGGTTCAGTGCAGCTGACCACGCTGGGCGATCGCAGCGACATTCTGGTGCAGGCAAACATTCGTGCGACTGAAAATGTTCTCGTCACATCGGGCAGGCATGTCCTGATTGGTACTGCATCGACCGGTGTCGAACTCCAGGCCATTGGGGTTCCTGCACAAATCCTGGCCATCCGGACCGAAAACGGTGTTCAGCATCTGCAACTCGACTCCCTTGACGGTCTGGCAGTTGGTCAGCTTGTGGAAGTTCCCAGGCCGACCACCTTCCGAGCACTCTCGAACAATGCCGATACATTCCAGATTGTCTCACTGAATCTGCAGACAGGCGAAGTGGTACTAAGTGGTCAGGTGGCTGGGTTTGGCAGCGGTCCAATTGCACTTCATGTGCTGCGGACTCAGACAATCGAGCTGACAGCTACGGGGAATATTACGGTCTTTAATGACTCAATGCTCAGCACCGATGATTTACCGTTTGGCAGTTATCCACATCCATCCGCACAGGTGCGCGATCGCATTACGATCGTCGCTGATCGACTCAACCAGTCCAGCCCGCTTGATTCGCCTGCCGTTCGCGACGATCGCAAGTCGCCTGCCGATCTGCGCGACCCACGCAGCGGTATTCAGCGAGGTCTGGTCGAATTCGGTGACCGGGTTGAAATTCGAACCGATGCCGGTGTGGCACGCATATTTGCCCCAAGACCAATGATACCCGAAGGCAGCAACGGCGCAGCATTTTTTGAGGATCAGAACGATCCCATTCCGGCCGTGCTGGAGCCGGGCAAGTCGAATGACTACATCGCGGTTGTGAACCTGACCATCGGCAATGCCGGTGAAGAGGGGCTGCGCCTTGATATCGACTGGAGAGATCCGGATACGGGAAGCCCGGACGTCCCAAATGAGCGAATCGAGGCTCTGTACTTTGATGCTGGCACATACGAAATCAATCATCGCTACTCTGTCGAGGATTTTTCGAAGTACTACCGAGAAGCGCGATTGCGCGATCTGATCATTGACTTCTCGGTTTCGCACCATGAATCGATCCAGATTCTTGGCGATGCTGTTATTCAGCAGAACTTCGCAAACGTTCTGATTCAGCGGCCGGCCCCGGAGAACAATGGGGCACTGCTTCTCGGTGATCAAATTTCCTCGACCGACCGCATCGCGACAGGCCGGTTCAATACCACTGATCGCACAACCACCGAGATCGAGCGGAGTCTGTTCCGGCTGGCCAGTGCCGAAGATTCAGATGCCGACTTCCACTTCGACGGAGGGCTCCTGCTCCTGCGAATCCCGTCAATGCCTTTTGCACCGATTGATATGCCCCGTCCAGCGTTTACGCCGTTGCCGATGCCTCAGGAAATTCCGGTTCTGCTGCCGACAAATCCTGTCATGATTGAGGCCGTTGAAGTTCAGGAAGCACCGCCGGAAACTGCCTATGAGCCGACGACTGGTGAATTCATTCTCCGACAGACCGGCTGGCCAAAATCGGATGAATTCGAAGTAATGGCTCCGGAGGAATACAACGATCCGGAGACCGATACTGCAAACGCCCTGTCACACCCCAACCCGGAACAACTCCTCAATCCCGAAGAACTTCGAAATTGGCTCAGGCAGTCACGGCCACTCCCTGATGGCAGCGACTACGAACTCCTGATCCGCACCACGAAGAAACTGCCGGGTGGAGCGTCGGTGGTGCTTGAAAGGCTGCTGCTGCGATTTGACGTGCGGGATGGTCAGCCATTCCCCGCCGCCGATGAGCCATTGCCCGCCCCACTGTCTCAGCCGGAACTTATCGAGATTCCGGAGACCGAAGGCAATGAAGCCGCGACGAATAATGGTCAGGTTGACGTTGTGCCGCCTGTTGGCGTCCCCCAGGCTCGACTGCAGCCCGCAGCGACCCCTGCCCCGATTCCTGAAGTGGAAGAAAATGCCGCGTCGATGGATTCGGACGAACGGCCGGAGCTGCCCGCACCAGTACCACCGGCCGCAATCGCACTTCCAGGCGCGGCCGCACTGTTTGTAAGCCGAGCCCTGCAAAGTGCCGGCGCCGCGCGGTTGCCCTCCGCTGCAGAACTCAGGGCGGCCGTTTCCCGAACCCTGCGAATACGTAATACGACCCCCGCGGCGACTCAAATCGCCACTCACAATACGACACACGAAAATTCCATCTGAACAAATACACGGAAATCGAACCAGAGCGAATCAGCGTACGCGGAGCAGTGTGATGAATCGGCCAAATCAGCCAGCAGATGATTTCGATCCGGAAAAGACCATGCCCCATGTCCCACCGGCGTCGTCGCAGCCAGTCTCTAAGCAGCCCGATATCGGTGATCTGTCAGCTACCGTCATCGGCACAACCGAACGTGGTGCGGCCGTTGACATCAACTTTGTCGCCGATCCAAACGCCACTCGGGTCCAACCTGAATCGGCCATCAATCAGAACATGGCAACCGTGGTCCCGTCTGATGCAGATTCTGACCCCGGGGCCACAATGGTGGGCCCGATTGATGACAGAGAAGTCACCGGTTCGAAGGAACTCGCTGCTGAAGATGTCAGAGGTACTCAGCCTGGCCTGCCTGACCTGACAGCACTTCAGGCCACTGTCGTTCCCCACACGCCCGAAGACGCAGATCCTGCTGACGTGAATTCCACGCAAGCCTGGGCTCCGGAACTTGCTGCTACGCAGAGTGACGCCGATTCCGACAAGCTGCTCCTGGGTGAAGGAGAAGACGGTTCTGCAAACACAATGCCCGGCAGAAAATCAACTCCCGGGGCCGGATCTGCTTCTCCCGCAGGTTCAAAATCATCCGTTGGCGGCGGATCGGCGGCTGGCAAATCCGGATCGAAGTCCGCTTCGGGCAGCGGCGCCCCACCACGGTCCGGTTCCGCAACAGCCTCCAGCCGCAGCGTTGGCAAGTCTTCATGGAATCGCCGAATTCACTCGCGGCTTGTCAACGGCGAAATCTCCGGGATCGTGAACACCGCCTCCAGCAGTACCCCAGGATCCACCGGGCTTGCCACAGCGATGGTCCGGAGCGGCGAGGCGCCGGAGTACGAAGTGCTCGGGAAACTCGGCAATGGGGCCATGGGTATCGTCTATCGTGCCCTGCAGACATCGCTCAACCGCGAAATGGCAATTAAGACTCTTCGAGGTGATGTCCAGAATCCACGGCTGTCCCAGGAAATGTTCGTTTCCGAAGCCGTCATCACCGCTAACCTCGTACACCCCAATATCGTCCCCATTCATGACCTCGGACGAAACTCCGAAGGCAAACTGTTCTACTCCATGAAACAGATTCATGGACGTGAATGGCGAAAAGTCATGAAGACGCTCAGTCTTGAAGAAAACCTCGATATTCTCCTGAAAGTCTGTGATGCCGTGGCGTTCGCGCACTCTCGCGGGGTCATCAATCGCGACCTGAAACCCGAAAATGTGGTCATCGGCAGTTACGGTGAGGTCGTCGTGCTTGACTGGGGGCTTGCCGTCACGCTCCCCGAATTCCCGCAGCGCGAAAGTGTGCTCACGGACGTCAAGGGCGGAGCAGGTTCGCCCGCATATATGGCCCCGGAACTGCTCGATGCCGACGCTTCCGGTGTCTGCCGACAATCCGACGTCTACCTGCTCGGCGGAATGCTCTTCGAAATCCTCGAAGGTCACCCCCCCCACCTGCTGCACTCAATACGACAGCTGGATACCCCACGCAAACAAATGCAGGCTGTACTCACGGCCGTGGCCGAAAACCAGATCGAGGAAGATACTAAGAACCGCGGCGAACTGATGCAGATCGCCCGCAAAGCCATGGCGACCAATCCGGCCGACCGCTACCAGCAGGTTGAAGCCCTTCAGGATGCCATTCGTGAATACCGCATCACCGGTCGTGCCGAAGAGCTGCTCGCCAAAGCCCGCGACGAGCAGACCACAAACTATGACTTCTACCAGCAGTCGGTCGCTCTCTTCACCGATGCCCTCAGCAAATGGCCCGAAAACGATCGCGCAACTCGCGGTGACCTTGAAGCCCGCGAAGCCTTCGCCGAACTTGCCCGCAAAAAAGGAGACTTCGACCTTGGACTCGAAGTTCTCGCCAACACTGCCGAGCCCCGTCTCTTCAAGCTCGCCGCAGCACTCAAACGCGAAAAAACTGTCCGAAAAGTCGTTCGCACTACCTGGACTGTACTCTTTGCCGCAACCGCGCTGATGCTTGTTTTCTCTGTACACATGCTGAATAAGAACGGTGTTCTGCAGGGACAAAATGCGACTCTTGAAGACAGGATTCGTGATAATCGTGAAAACCTGCAAAAAGCCGAAGTGGCGATGATTGCAGCAGAAAAAGCGATGACTGCAGCTGAAGCTGCAAAGAGCGCGGCGGAAGAACAGGCAACAGCAGCCGTGGCAGAAGCTAAAAAGGCCGATGAAAATCGAGTTCAGGCCGAACAGACGGCTCGCGTCGCAATCGATCAGGCAAAGGCAGCAGAAGAAAGTGCCAATGCCACGCGCATGAAGGCTGAAATCGAAGTGATGAAAGCCAAAGTTGCTGTTGATATGGCCGAAACACGGAAAGCCGACGCCGAAAAGAAGGCCGTCGAAGCTCAGGCGAAAACCACCGCGGCAGAGGAAAAGCAAAAGCTCACCGAGGCCGACGCCAACCGCCGCGAAGCCAAAGAAAAACTTAAAACCAGCGTCAGCAGCATCGAATCCAGCTACGAACTCCGCGATTACCCGCGAGTTCTTACCGAGGCCCGCAAAGCCGTCGGCGATATTCGTGCAATGATTGACAGCCCCCTGTTCGCCAGCGAAGTCCAATGGCTCCAGCAACAGGAAAAATCGCTGCTCGACAAAATTGAACGTGCAGCTCGAAGTCTCGGCACAGGACAGGCTGCTTTTCCACAAAACACCCGCCCCGTGCTCTCCGCAATCAGTCCCGATGGACGAACCCTCGCCTCCATCTTCAATCCGGAAGCCGTCGATGGACTTCGCCGAATCGAATTTCGTAAAGTCGCCGGGAATCCCCAGCCACTCGATGCTCAACCCCCAACTCGCCTCGAATTCCCTGTTACAGAAACCCGCGGCCTTGTCCTCTCCAACTCCGGAAACGCTGCCTGTCTCACTGGTCCCGCTGTTCCAATCCTCTGGATTCATCGCGACGGTCAGGGTTGGAAACAGCTGCCCCTCGAAATCGACATGCCTCCCGCGGCTGAGCCGGTCCGCATGATCCATGCCCACTTCGCCCCAAACGAACAACGACTCTATCTCATCGGGAATGATCGCGCTGCCTCCCTGCAGATCTTCGACATCTCCAGCGACACGCCCAAACCACTGCTGCAAACCGGGACCACCCTGTTTCTCCGCGAAAATGCCAATTACCGCTGCAGCAACTCCGTACTCCTGCCAGACGAATCCGCTCTGCTCGTGTACTCACGCAGCGGACGTGATCATCAGCTGCGATCCTTCACGCTTCGCTGGAACGAAGGTTCACCGCAACTGGTGCTTCAGGGGCCCGGACGCAAAGTGCCCTACCTCACAGGTCTGAACTCCACACTCAACGATACTACGCTTCCAGGTGATGCCGCCATTCGCCTCATCCAGGCTGATCCCAGCGGCCAGCGACTGCTCGTCGGGTTCGAACGACCCGGCCAGAATCTGCTGTTGCTCCTCGACCGCAAAACCGAAGCGGCTGACTCGGCGACCGAACAGGGGTTCCCTTTCTATTCACCCGATTCGTCCGCGGCCGCTGATCATTGCCAACTGCTGACGGCCGCCACCGAAAAACTGCCAGCCGCGATTCGATTCTCCCCCGACGGCACACTCCTCACCGCACTCCTGAAAATCAATCGCAGCAACCTCCAATTCTGGAAGCAACAGCCTGACGGTCGCTTCATGGCACTCCCTGTTCCCGATCCCACCACGGCCCAAAGTCCATTCGAAACCATTGACCGAGGTGATGGCCGCATGGCAACACTCCTGCCAGGTCACGCAGCCCCCGTCCAGGACCTCGCTTTCACTGCTCCTGATGGCTCCCGCCTCCTCGCCGTCGATAGCCGCGCACTCTTCCACTGGAACTTCGCTACGCTTGCTGACTACATCCAGTCCCTTGGAGATCTTCGCCAAACTACCAGCGAAACCGCGCTGGAACTGGAGAAACGCATCAAAGCTCTCGCACCCGCACCCCCTGCTCCCCAGGCTTCCCACAGTATTCAACGGTCGTCGCGGCCGACAGCGCCCGTCGCTCGATTCGGCACACCAATGCTCACCAGGCTCCCGCAGACTCCGCAATCCCCGACACTCTCCGCTGATCCCGAACCCGACCAGACTCGCCGAGTGACCCGCGGAACCGCCATCTACTCCGCTGCCTTCAGCCCCGACGAACGCTGGATCCTTGCCGGCTCTGACGACCTCGCCGCACATGTCCTCGATGCCGCAGACGCCGAACAAACCCTCTCCATGAGCGACCGCCCCGATGTGCTCCGGTTCTCGGACACAGTCACAGACGTCAGCCCCCCGGATGGCAGGCCTGCCGCCTCTGCCGCAGACGGAACCGGGGGCGTCAATTATCTGCTTGAAGGACACAACTCCGGTATCAGCTCACTTCGCTTTCTCCCGCCCGACGGGAACCTGCTCGTTACTTCAGACAGCCTTGGAGCCATTTCAGTATGGGATGCCCGCGATGATCATGACGGAGTCGGCAGCGAACGCTCGCGATTGCTGCCGTTCTACTCTTCCAGCGAGCTTACAGTGTCAGCCGATGGTCAGTGGCTCCTCATCGGCGGTGCCACCCGCCTTCCCAATGGCCCGTCTGAAACTCGTGACCCGCTTGAGTACTCCGGTCTCCTCTACCGCACTGCCGATCTCAGCTCCCGCATCGCACCACTCCCCACTCTAAGACTCTCACAGGGGCACCCGGTTGCCCCCATCACCGCGACCGCCATTTCCCCCGAGGCAAAACTGGCAGTGACCGCAGATCGCAGCGGCCGCGTGGTCCTCTGGACGCTGAGCGACGGAAAACAACTGACAGCTATCGATGCAGCCCACGACGGCGACCGCATCTCCGCCGCTGCTTTTATCAACCCCGAGCAATTTCTGACGGCGGGATATGATGGTCGCGTCGTCCTCTGGACCACCTCCCCTGAACTAAAACTTCAACCCCGCGCTATCTACCGTGGCCAGCAAATCCTGAAAATGGAAGTCGCACCCAATTCAGAATACGCCGCACTGCTCGAAGTCGATTTCGTCGAACAGGATACGCAGGACGCGGACCCCAAAGGCACCTCCTTTCTTGTCTCCAGAATCCTCAGCCTGACGCCTGGCGATAAAGCCCCCGAACCGGCGAAATCCATCGAACTCACTCGACTGAAACTCGATGACACCACCGCCGAAGTGCCCCAGAACAGCAGCTGCGCATGGACTACAAACGGCCAGCATCTGCTGCTCCTGATTCAGGACGTGCTCTCCGTCTGGGAAACACGGGACTGGAAGCGTCTCAGAAGACTCAAATCCTCCAGCACATCAGACGCCGAATCAACCACCACCACAACCGCTCTCAGCCTCGCCGGACTCGCCTGCACCTCAGATTCCGATGGTGCCATTCGCATCGCCACTGCCAGCGGTCGCCGTGCTCAACTCTGGAAACTCCCTGCCCCGGATAAAGGCAACGGCCGATTTCTTGCCTCACTCAGCACACATCACAGTACCCGACTCACAGCCTCGTTTTCCGCCGACCAGAACTACGTCCTCACTGCCAGTGACGCGCTGCGGATCTTTGCCACAGCCTCTGCCTCAGAAACCGGAAAAGCTGGTCGCTCTGTGCTGCGACTCGATGATCGTGATGCCCATCGCTACCCGCTGACCAGCGCTGCATTCAGTCCCGTTCGCGGAGACTTTCGCTTCACCAGCACGGACAGCTCCGGAGTAATTCGACTGTGGAGCTGGGATGGGCAAAGCCTGCCACTCTCGACTTTGATTGCCGACACCAATGCGGCTGACGCCGACTGGCCCGCATGGGCTCGTCAATTCAATATTCTCAGCGCCCCGACCAGGGCCATCTGGAACCAAACCGCCACGACACTCGCAGGTCTTGTTCGCGGACAGGCCGTCTGCTGGAAACTCACCGAACAGGTGCCGCAAAGCGTCACGCTGCCACTTCCCGATGGAGCTGAATTCCTGTTCAACGACGTCACCTTTTCCGGCACCGACAATGTCCTCGCAGCCGCAGGACTCGCGTGGGACCGCAATACCCGCACCGTCCAGTATGCCGCCTGTGTCTGGCGAATCAGCCCCGATGGCCCCCCCGTTCTCGCCGCCACCCTGCTTGATCAGGAATCCGAGCCCGAGGCGGCCGGCAGCAACCAGGAATGCGGTGGACTGACCGCCATCAGACTCGACCCCACTCAGGCCCTCGCCATCACCGGTGCCCAGGACGGTCGAGTCCGCACCTGGAGACTTCCCGATCTCCAGACCGGCATGTCCGGCCAATTCATCTTCGCCGTCGATATCGAAGACCGCATCGGCACCGCTCGCAACAGCCGCGTTATCAACCACAGCAGCCGTATCACCGCCATCGATCTCTCACCCAACCGCAGACTCCTCACCGCAGACAATGAAGGACAAATCATCGTCTGGTCGCGCGACATCTACGGACGCTGATTCCGCTGACCCTCATGCCCTCGCGTGAAATAAACTCCACCACTCTTCACCACAAATACTGGTCGCACGCCACCGCAATGGAGGGTGAAGCCGAACTTGTCCCCGCTGCAACTCTTCGAAAAATTCGAAGAGTTCAAACCTCGGGGGAATCGAATCGGCAGGTTCGGAGGGAGATTGAGCACAACAGCCTCAATGCTTTCATTTTTGTCAGGTAACGCCCCAACTGTCGTCAGCCGCCCTCGTTTTTCAACTGAGCGATTCAGATGCTGCGTGAGTTTCACATCAGGGTGGGGCGCCTTTGATGACGAGCGTCTGCAGCTGAAGAGGCATTCTGGCAGGGATTGTCGGGATGAATTCTGCGAAGAATTCACGAAAACCGCCCGGGCGACGTCCTGGCGACTCTCGTCAGGACGTTTCCAGCTCCTCCCCGCCGTTCTCTGTCCCTTCGTTTTCCTCTGCCAGCTGTCGCAGCCATTCAAGAGCTTCCTCCGGTGTGGGCACTCGCCGACCGGGTTGCCGACCTTCGCGGTCGCAGCGGGCCAGCAGATCAAGAGACTCGCTGTCGTCCGCTTTTGAGAGTCGCCGTTTGGCGCGAACTCCGGCCGTGCCTTCGAACGCCTTTTGAGCCAGTCCGTGGTTTTCAATCAGCCACAACACGCGATCAGATACCCAGCCACGAAGCATGGCCACACCTGCGGCCACGTGATCCTGCGGATCAATGCCTTTGCCAACGTCGTGCAGAAGTGCTGCAAGGAGCAGTTCTTCGTCCCACGGACACCGCTCGCGTGCCAGTTCAAAAACCTGCAGACTGTGATAGAGCACATCGCCTTCCGGATGTGTGTCGCGGTCCTGACGCACGCGGTCCAGCGGCAGCAGGAGTGCCAGAAAGTGCTGATAGCGCTGGTCAATCCGGGAATCGTCCGCGGCCTTTTCGCGGGGATCTGCTGCCATGATCTGGTCAAGGGCCTGACGGATTTCAAAGTCGGTGGGAAGAGCTTCGGCGGGGATACGGCTGCGAGTAATGGCGCGGGCGGCGCGCCAGCGTGCCTGGTTGAAATCAGTCTCACGCCGCTGCGCCATCAGCCGAGCTGCTTCAAAACCAATCTCACGACGCAACCGCTCTGCATCCATTCGAAACACTCCTGTGCCCGACTCCACCCCTCGCCCCGGAATGCCTCAGGTCTGCTCGGGCTGCCAGACAACTTTTGACTTGTTCAGCTTGTCATGCAATGCACGTCGGTCCGGACGGAACGCACACGTCAGAAAACCAATGAACAGCGTGAGCACTGAGACGATTGAACAGAAGAATCGCTTGAGAGTCTGATCCCGGGACATCGGTCTGTCGTCATCCCGCAGAACAATCAGGCCGATGCTCCATTTTCCAAGAGTCGCCCGCGCTGCACCGGATTCACCCAGCGTGAAATACATCGCAAACAGAATCAATGACGCGAGCGCTCCCACGCCAAGCCCCGCCTGATCGGCAATCGCCCAGCCGTAGAAGGTGAACAACAGGCCGAACAGCGAACCCACAAACATGCCTGCTCCAGCCAGCAGTGTCATGACAATCAGGTCCACCAGAAACGCCAGGTAACGTGGGCCAAAGCCCGCCGGTTCAAGGTCCGGAAACTCATTCACAATTGACAGGTCGGCTCGGAAGTACACTCCGTACAAGCCAATGACTCGCATCATGAACACCGTCGGAAATGCCACGATCCCGCAGATCAGACCGAAAAACACAAAGGATGCGGAGAACGTCAGTGGCATCTGGTACATCAGGAATCGCAGGTTTCCCTCCCCCATGTCCATGACATTTGCCTTGAGCCATTCCAGTGCTCCGGCTTCCTGCGACAATACCCAGTTCACAGCCTGAGCCTGCGCGGCGGCAATGCCACCGGCGATCGCCGCGGGTATGAGCAGAACCAGACCGAACATCATCCCGAAAACGTAGAGCGATGCCCCGATTGTGCGGGCAAAGTCCTGAGCCATCCAGGTAAGCAGCCACGCGCGATAGGAATACTTTTGCGCCATGTGAACCACGGCAGCCGGCAATACCAGCACGGGAAACAACAGCAACACCGCCGCTCCAATACCAGCTGCCACAGGGTTCAAAAAGGCCACTCCGCCGGGAATCAGCAGCAGCGGCAGTATCAGCACCGTCGGCCATGCATAGAACCTGATCCCCAGAGTCAGATTTGCAAAGAAATCAAACTGAAATCGCTTTACCCGCTTCTCTCCGGCCATCGTCGTATTGGTGATCGTTGTCGCCAGTGTCCAGAACCAGCCGCCAAAGCCCAACTGGAATGCAAGCGTCATCGCGATCCAGAAAATTGACGGTGGCTCACGCCAGGGCATTCGGTGAGGCGCCCACAGCACTGCTGAACGCTGGTAATAGGTCCCGTCAAACTCGACCTTCGATCCTTTCTCCTTCGGCACCGTGATGATCAACCAGTTGCCATCGGCACTCAATTGGATATTCTGAGTATCCTTATTGGCCATTTCCTGCAGCGATTTCGTGCGGTTCGTCACGTAGTAGTTTAACGAGTACGCACACGTGGCGGCCATCGACAAACACACCGACCAGATCACCGCCGTACGGACGGCAAATGACCAGTGTTTCTTCAGGAATTTCCAAGCGTTGCCCCAGACGTTTGCGTAAAATTCCTCGGGTGGAGGCCCGCGGCGTTCCTTGCGTATCCGCTGCCGCTCGCTCAAGACCCCCGTGGCGATCGTCACACCGCACTTCGGACACTCAACGTCCTCGTCCTTCACCGGTGCTGCACAGCCCGGACAGATCTTCTTTTTCGTGTCTTCCATCTGCCGCAGGTCGAGACCGCCGAAGATGTCGTCGCCATCCCCACCACCGTCGTCGGCTGCCGTCGCCGCGGCTGGCTTGCGGGTTCGCGGCCGAGCGGGGGCCGCGGAACCACCGCCCGCTGCGGGCACCGGAACACGACCACCACACTGCCGACACTTCAACGCCTTGCCCGCTGCTGCATCCGGAGCATTCAAGACTGTCTGACAACCTGCACACTGCACTCGGATCGGCATCGGCCCGCCTCGCACTAACTTTATTCCGGTCCCCAAAACCACGCACGCTGATTTGGCAAATATAGCGTGAATTGAAGCAAAAAGCACCTGAACGACCACTCAGGGAACCAGAAAGCGAGGGGAACTGGGCTGGCTGCACCTGTCATTCAGGCGGGAATAGACCCGAATTCCTCGCATTACGACCCTGATTCACCTTACCGAAGCACCAAAAACAGAGATAGAATCCGGCAGCCGTGCGGATTTTGAACTCGGTGATCTCGCCTGATCTTTCCTCGGTACACACCTGATGTCTGTCGCATCCCTCACTCGCTGCCTCCGACTGCTGGCCTTCTGCCTGCTGCTCGTTTGCACGCCGGTTGCTGATGCCGCCAGCTGCTGCTGCAAACAAACATCGGCGGCACCTCAGGCGACCGGGTCCTGTTGCCAGCATCACACCCCTGCCCCCAGGTCCGACTCAACCTGCTGCCGCGTCCCGACTGCCGCCAGCTGTGGCTGCTGCGTTACTTCTGCCCCTCTGACCACAGCACCACGAACAACTCCCAGGCTGGTCACAACAGTACTGGTCCACGAATCCGCCGGAACCGACCAGGCGACTCCCGCCGGCGAAGTCCACGTCACTCGGCACTCGGAACATTCCTCGCCACGCGGAAATCGCCGCATGGCTTGTTGAGTTGTGCTTTTACTTTTTGTATCTGTTCAGCATCACCTTCAATAGTTAGGTGATTGAATACCCAATTTGGCATTTGTGTTATCCCCCTTTAGAGATTTGTCTAAGAATACCAAACCAGATTATTTTGTCAAGTATTCCTCAATCGCTTTTCTTTTTTTCTCAGAACGAGTTTTGTTTCTCTTTGTGCGCTTGTCTCCGAACACATTTACTTTTTGGTTCAGCACAAATCGACCTCGCCCTAAGACGAAGTTCTCCAATGCGTTCTGTTTTCTCATACCTTTATTGTAGCCTATCCTTTGCCAGAAATCAAGGGCTCTTCTGCTGTCCTATCGGAGTTGTTCGTAGTCACTGGCTCCCGTTTTCTGGTTTGGTGTTTTTTACTTTTTGG
>JBJTOP010000176.1:0-3073 GCA_046074645.1 Planctomycetaceae bacterium
CGAAACGCAGCTGGGGGCTTCCGCCCAGCCGCTGAGTCGCATTCCCAGCCGCCTGGCGGCAGCATGCGGGCAAACGGCCTTTGCCAACGTCCCCCCAACGCCCTTGCCAGCGCGCGCACCTGCGGTGCGAAACACAGCCGGGGGCTTCCGCCCTGCCGCTCAGCCGCATTCCCAGCCGCATGGCGGCAGCCTGCGGGCAAACGGCCTCGCCAACGTCCCCCCAGCGCCCTCGCCAGCGCGCGCACCTGCGGTGCGAAACGCAGCCGGGGGCTTCCGCCCAACCGCTCAGCCGCATTCCCAGCCGCATGGCGGCAGCCTGCGGGCAAAGGGGCTCTGCCAACGCGCCCCAACGCCCCTCGCCAGCGCGCGCACCTTCGGTGCGAAACGCAGCCGGGGGCTTCCGCCCAGCCGCTCAGCCGCATACTGAAATCTCTCAATTTGCCAGTGTTCGCGCCGTTTCATCATCCCAGCCTCACCCTCCCGTGACTTCACGCATCTGTTCACTGGATTCCAGAGGACTTCAACGCCACAGGGCTTCCGCTCGTCGGCTTCGGCAGACGAGGATCAGCGGACGGCGGCTCGGCGAATGCCTCGGCAGAAGTGATCGAGCACGGCAGCGTGATCAAGGCCGGTGACAAGTTCTGCGGACACTTGCGTTTGAGAGAAGCGGCGACGGTCGATGATCACGGCGCCGGCTGTGATTTCGCCGCTGGTTTCGACATCGACAGCGGCCTGTTGTGTTTCCAGTCTGGCAACCCCGGCGGCGATGGCGAGAGCAGCGGCGGCAGGCAGGTGAACTTCTTCAAACGGCAGAAACCGGCGGCTGGTGCGCGCTGCGTACTGCAGCAGCGCGGCAGCGAATTCACCGACGGGCGTGGACGGAATCAACCCGGTCAATCGATCAATATCCTCGAAGGTCAGCCCAGGACCGTGCATGATCTCGAGCGGTATCACGATTTTTCCGACTGGAGAACGGAGGACGCTGCGGGCAGCCTGCGGATCGCTCCAAATGTTGAATTCCGCCGCAGCGGTCACGTCTCCCCCGGAAAACAGGGCTCCCCCGAGGCAGATCAGACCGTTGAGCAAAACCGGGAGTTCCGGATCCAGTTCAAAGGCCGCCGCGATGTTTGTGAGCGGGCCAAGGCAGAGAATCCGCAGCTCGCCGGGATGTTCCCGGACGAGATCCACGATCAGCCGCGGTGATTCGCGGCGATGGACGAGATCAGGTACCAGCGGTTCTGTTTCACCAAGGCCAAAACGACCATTGAGCACCTGCGGGTGAGGCAGGCCGGGCGGCATTTGATCGCCCGGAGCGGAGCGTTCGTCGGACAATCCAACTCGCGGATGACGGAGCGGATCGAGCAACCCGATGAGATACTGGAGGTTCCGCATGGCCTGCAGCCCGTTGACGGTCCCCGAGCATGGAGTGAGCGCAAGGACTTCGAGGGCCGGGTCAGCAAGGGCCGCCAGGATCACGAGCGCATCGACGATGCCCGGGTCCGCATCAATCAGAATCTTCTGAGGCAAGCTGTGCTTCCTGAGGAGGTTAAAGGAGCAGGGAGGGAATCAGCGGAGCCAAGTCTATCAGGCAGAATCTGCCGTTCCATACAGGAGTGTGCGTTCTTTGTGAAGGTGGTCGAGAGACCGCGTAGGAATTCTCTGCAGGCGCTGCGTTGCCTTCGCAGTCGTCCCAATCGGCTTATTTGGAATCCCTTTCGCTGTCTGACGAGACTGCCAGGATCGCCACCGGAATTTCCGCGGAATCTCACCCTCACGGGACGATATCACTCCAAACCATTTTTCGCTCATCGGGAACCCAGCCATGAACCTGCGTCTGTCCATCATCATTCTGGCCGCCGGCCTGTTCATGGCGATTTGGGATGCGGACCAGCGTGCCATTCAAACTCGCGTGCTGGCCTCCCGAAACGCTCGCGGAAATACGGCGTTCGCCGCTGTGAACTCTGCCGCCAATTCAGGCAAAGCACAATCGGTGCCGGGATCGGTCATTCCTGCATCCGCTCCGTCAGAAGGAACTCTGCTGCCTCCGGTGGAAGAAGCGATTCCGCTGCCGGCGAATTTGGGTGCAGGGACCTGGACGGGCCTGTCCGACGATGGCCGACGGACAGTGATCACCGTGCATGAATCACCAGTCTCTGCAGAAAAACACTTTTGTATCATCCACAGTGCAACCGGCCGACGCTGGTGTTTTGTCCGCAGTGCGGACGAACGGACTGCAGTAGGGATCGCTCCGTCTCTGCGGCGGGAGTAAACGGCGCAGGCCGGAAGACCTGCTTTTCAGGCTGACTGTTCCACAGTTTCCGGTGTCTGCGGGGTTGCGGCCTGCCAATCGACCCGGGGAGCGTCGCCCCAGAGTTGTTCGAGGTTGTACAGGGACCGACCCTCGGGAGTGAACACGTGGAGCACCACGTCGCCGAAGTCGATCAGGATCCAGTTCCCCTCTGTGCGGTAACCCTCGATACTGATGCGGCGATTGCCGTCTTCGTGCTTGAGTTTGCGGTTGACTTCGTCGGCGATTGCGTGCATTTGCCGCGAACTTGTCCCGGTGACAATGACGAAGAAGTCAACGATGGACGTCACACCGGTCAGATCCAGTACGACGATGTTCTGACCACGCAGCAGATCTGCGATTCGGGCCGCGGTCACCGCGTTGGATAAACTGTTTTGGTAGAGCTGTGCTGAACGTGGAGCCGCGGCGACAGGGATCGCGGAGAGCGCAGCAAGTGTTGGAGCGGGCGAGGCCATGCGAAACTGACTATCGGAACAGGAGCGAAACGAAAGACTACGGAATGGGCAATCCTATGCGGCAGCAGTCGGGAAAACAAACTGTGAACGGCGGGGAATTGCTTTTTTGGTGGTACGGGAGGACCCCGCGAGTCGGCTGATTCAGCCGCCAGGCGGCAAAAAAACCCCGAAGAACGTTCGTTCTGCGGGGTATGGAGTAGCGGCGGAGGGATTCGAACCCCCGACACGCGGATTATGATTCCGCTGCTCTAACCGACTGAGCTACGCCGCCAGGAAATGTCACCAGAAACCGCCCCCAGCAACTGGCGCC
>JBJTOP010000177.1:0-14373 GCA_046074645.1 Planctomycetaceae bacterium
CCTGCATCGCTTCAAGAAGTGCACCCTGGACTTTGGGTGCGGCGCGGTTGATTTCGTCCGCCAGCAGGAGGTTGGTAAAGATCGGTCCTTTGCGAGTTTTGAACTGGCTGGTGCGCTGATCGAGTATTTCGGAGCCGAGGATGTCGGAGGGGAGCAGGTCGATGGTGAACTGAATGCGGGCAAAGTGCAGATCGATGGAGCGCGAGAGGACGGAAACGAGGAGCGTTTTGGCAAGTCCGGGGACACCCTGCAGGAGCAAGTGACCGCCGGTGAGCAGGGCGATGAGGCAGCGTTCAACGACGATGTCCTGTCCAACCACCACTTTTCCGACACGTCCGCGGATGGCGTCGAGATAGGCGATGACTTTGGCGATGTCCGGGGCTGGTGCGGCTGTCGGCGAGACGCTCATGAATGATGGCCTGTGGTGAATGCGATGTCTGATCGAGTGATTGGTGGCTGGTGGCAGCACACAGAGTGCGGCAGGCGGGAGTTTATGCCTGACAATTCAGCGATGCGATCGTGAAAACCGGGAGAAGCTGCCGATTCGGGGACTTGTGAGCGTTGAATATAACGAGGCGACTGAGCTGCTGCTTGGGGAATCCATGCAAATCCGGGTGGAATTCTTGTCCCGGTCGCTCTGGCACAATGCGACCGACAGGCTGGTAATGGTTCACCGTCAGGAGTCGCAGTTCAGCAGCCCTGTGGGTGAAACGGCCTTTTTTGATTCTCACCCTTGCAAAATACCTGTCTCGCGCAGCCCTCAAAATGAACAGCAGCAGCTCAAAAACATCAATCTCCCCACCTCAAACCGGCAAAACGGCGGAAACGGAGGTGCGTTTTGAATATTCGCGGTCGCTGGTAGAGATTCTTCAGCATCAGCGGCTTTCGATTCTGATATCCACCTACCAATCCGGTCAGGTGCTGGTACTGGGAACCCATGCGGATCAGCTGCGAGTTTCATTTCTGAACTTTGAGCGTCCGATGGGAATTGCAGCCAGCGGCCAGTCCATCGCGATCGGCGCGGGGTCGGCGGTACACTTTCTGACAGCGCGTCACGCGGTCGCCGCGACAGTTCCTCCGGCGGGCAGCTTTGACAGCTGTTTTGTGCCGCATACGGCGCGTCACACTGGCCGGATTATGGGACATGATCTTGGCTGGGGCCGCGAGGGAATCTGGGTTGTCAATACGCTGTTCTCCTGCCTCTGCACGCTGGATGACCGCCACAGTTTCGTGCCGAGGTGGACACCGAACTTCATTTCTCGTCTGGCAGAAGAGGACCGTTGTCATCTGAACGGTCTGGCGATGGCCGATGGCGTCCCAGTCTGCGTGACGGCGCTCGCGGAAACAGACACTGCCGCGGGATGGCGAGCCGACAAGACGCGCACGGGCTGCCTGATCGACATCAGCTCGGGAGAAGTCTTTTCGCGAGGGTTGTGCATGCCACATTCACCGCGAGTTGACAAGCGGGGGCGACTGTTTGTTTTGAATTCGGGCGAAGGGGCAATCTGTACGGTCGATCGGCAGTCCGGAATTCTGGAAACAATCGAAAAAGTCCCGGGCTACACACGTGGACTGGCACTGAATGGCCAGTTTGCCTTTGTCGGAATGTCACTGATCCGGGAGTCAAATGTGTTTGGTGGTCTGCCGCTCAGTGGTGCGGGGAACCTGCGATGCGGCCTCGCTGTGATTGATCTGCTCAGCGGTCGCATGGTGGCGAGATTTGAATTTCTGAATGCAGTTGAAGAGATCTTCGCGGTGGAGTGTTTGCCGAATTGTCTGAACCCGGCAATCGGCGGTGCGCGGCATGGTGAAGATCAGCGGGAAATCTGGGTTGTGCCCCAATCCGCAGCGGTGCTGCCGCTGCGACTGAAATGACAGTTACCCTTTACAAATACAGGAAACGGAGTCTGAAATGTTCGGCTTCCTTCAGGTCTTGAAAAGCGTCGCAGGTCGTCAGCTGAAGTCATCCGGCGTTCGGCGAACTCGCAGACTGCAACGACAGTCCGTGGAACAGCTGGAACCCCGCCAGCTGTTGACTGCCACACTGCTGGCCGAAATCAACCAAAGTGCTGTTGTTTTCGGACCGCAGATACTTTCTGACTCCGCATTTTCCGGCAAGAGTGCGGTGGCATTCAGCGACAGTTTTTTTTACGCGGAGGGGTCAAGCGTCTGGAAATTGACAGCGACGGGCACGGAAAAGCTGGTGGACGTGGCGCCGGGCAAGGAGTTCGTCGTCATACGCTGGATGGAGGTCAGTGGCGACCGATTGTACTTCTCGGGCGAAGGTCAGCTCTGGGTATCCGACGGCACTCCCGCGGGCACTCAGGCCTTCTTCCAGAACACCAATCTCTGCCGTAATCCGCAGAATATGGTGGACGCCAGCGGCACGCTGTTCTTCTTCGCCTCGTCTCCGGGTTATGGGTATGAATTGTGGACGAGTGATGGCAGTGAGGCAGGTACGCGGATGGTCGTTGACCTGGTACCGGGTCCCAACTATGTATCCACGGGTGAGATCACGGCCGTTGGCAACCAGATATTTTTTTCCGCCTTTTCGCCGGAGTCGGGTGTTGGGGCCGAACTCTGGCGTTCCGATGGCACCGCCGCAGGTACTCATCTGGTGGCCGATATTGTCCCGGGAAACAACGGCAGCTTCCCACGGAACCTGATTGCAGCTGGAAATCGCCTGTATTTCACCATCGCTGGTTTTGGCGCCGGCCCGGAACTCTGGACCACAGATGGCACAGCCACCGGGACGGTCCCGGTGCTCGGTCCGTCCGGTGAACGCATCGACGGCAATGTGTCACGCTGCGCGATCGGCGATTTCCTGATGTTTGATGGTTATGACAGTGCAGGCCGAGAACTGTGGCGTGCCGACGGCGCGAGTGCACACCCAGTGAAGGACCTCTGGCCCGGAGTTAACAGTTCGGGACCATTCGCGTTCACCGCGTCCGGGGACCGAGCGTACTTTTTCGCCGACGATGGAATCCATGGCGTGGAGCTGTGGAGTTCTGATGGAACAACGTCCGGAACAAATCTCGTTGCAGACATCAATCCAATTCCTGATTGGTTGCCGCCAAATCCTGTCAGCGCCAGTGGACTGCTCTACTTCACTGCCGCCAGCAGTGAATCTGGAAATGAACTCTGGCGGACCGATGGCACAGCAGACGGCACAATTCTGCTGAGTGATGTGAATCCCGGCTCAGGCTCGGGGATCACTGAGTCGTCCATGCTGAAGGCGGATGGAACACTGTTGTTCTTCACGGCAGACGACGGCGTCAATTCCACGCAGATCTGGCTCAGCGACGGAACGCCTGCAGGGACTCGGATGGCCTCCATACCGCTCAAGCTGGAACTTGGCGGAAACCCAGCCTACCTGACGGATGTCAACGGTACTCTGTTCTTTGCCGCCAGGTCGGCCGGCATGGACTCGGCCGGGGAACTCTGGAAATCGGATGGAACGCCAGAGGGAACCGTGCAGGTCAAGGATCTCACCCCGAACGGCGAGCCCGGATTTTTGCTGAATTTCAAAACCCTGAACGGCACCCTTTGCTTTCTCGCAGCAAACTCAAGCTACCTCTACGAACTCTGGAAAAGTGACGGCACAGAAACCGGAACTCAGATGCTGAAAAACATCAATCCGGGTGGTTCTATTGGACGAGCGACCTTCACGGAGTTTGACAATCACCTGTACTTCGATGCCGATGATGGCGTGAATGGTTCAGAGTTGTGGCGAACGGACGGTACCGAAGCCGGGACCGAACTTGTCGCCGATATCAATCCCGGGTTTCAAGGCAGTCGACCAATGACCGGCATCGCCGCGCTCGGATCGCTGTTCTTCACAGCTGACGACGGCGTCCGTGGCACAGAGCTCTGGAAAACTGACGGCACCGCTCAGGGAACAGTACTCGTCAGCGACATCAACCCCCGCGGCGACAGTCTTCTGCAGAATTTTATCGTATTCAATGGTCTTTTGTATTTCACGGCCAGCACACCGGATTACGGTACGGAACTCTGGGTGACAGATGGCACCGCAGCCGGAACAACTCTCGTCCTCGATCTGCTTCCCGGCCCCGGTTCTTCATCGATTCGTAACCTCGTGATCATTAATGGACGACTGCTGTTCAGTGCGAATGACGGGATCAGTGGCGAAGAACTCTTCATCAGCGACGGCACAGCCGCCGGAACGTCGCTGTTACTCGACATCAATCTCGGCGCCTTCGGGGCCGAGATCGATTACCCGACACTGGATTTCACGGGCGGACTCGTCTACTTCTCAGCCCGCAGTACTGACTATGGCAAGGAACTCTGGCGAACTGATGGGACGGTCACCGGTACCTATATGATTAAAGACATTTACCCTGGCAATATGTCTTCCGACGCAAGGGTCGTTTCCAATGCCAACGGTTTGCTGTACTTCATCGCATCAGACGGCATTCACGGAGAAGAGTTGTGGCAGACGGACGGGACCGTTGACGGTACTGAACTGCTGGCTGACATCGTGCCCGGAATCGCTCCTTGCGGCTTCTACGGAATTCAGGCCGTTGGTGATACGCTGTTCATCGCCGCAGGGCCGGGAGCGAACACGGAACTCTACTCAGCTCCTCTCAACCGGCGCCCCACAAATCTGTTACTCAGTAACCGGATCGTTGCCGAGAACCAGGTGCCTTTTACGGAGATTGGCGAGTTCTCAGCCGTGGATCCGGACAGCAATGATACTGTTGAGTGGTCATTGGTGAGCGGCGATGGTGATGGTGATAATCAGTTCTTCTACATCGTCGGTCAGACCCTGCAAACGAATACAACATTCGATTTTGAATCCATTTCCAGTTTCTCCATCCGCGTTCGCGCCACCGACAATCACGGACTTTCAGCGGAAGCTGTCTTCGAGATCCTGATCAGCGATCTGAATGATCTGCCCACTATCAACGGCATCCCCGACCGAACTGTCCGCGATAACTCCGGACTGTCTTCCATTAATCTCACCGGAATTACAGCCGGTGGCGAAGTGCAGCCAGTCATGGTCACGGCCGTCAGCAGTCTGCCGAGCCTGATACCGAATCCTCAGGTGTCCTATGTTTCAGACGACACTATCGGTGTGCTGCGATTTCAGCCTGCAGTCGGTGCAGGTGGTCAGGCGACCATCACCGTCTCCGTGGAAGACGGCGGAGAAGATAAAGATCTATCGACGCGAAGTGACAACAGCGTGTATCGGCGATCCTTCGTCGTCACCGTACAGAACACTCGACCCGTCATTACAGGGCTCACCGGCACTGTCCTTGACCAGCGTCCGAAGATCTCGTGGCAGGCTGTGCCGGACGCTGCCGGGTATCAGGTATGGATTGGAAACCGCAGTACCGGACAACTGCCGCTGATCAGCACGACAGTCTCGACACTCGATTATCAACCCACCGTTAATCTCGGGATCGGCCGTATCGAAGTGTACGTGCGCGCAGTCTTCCCGGGTCAGTCGTTCGGGTCATGGTCGCTCATCAGTCGCTTCACCGTCCATACACGCCCCATCATTCAGCCACTTGCTCAGCGGCAGACATCGCCCCGACCGGAATTCCGACTCGACGCAGTTCCCGGAGCTGTGAAGTACGAATTCTGGCTCGATAATCGTTCCACCGGACAATCTCCATTCCTGAAGGCCACCGTCACTTCGCCAGTGTTGATCCCTGCAAACGACCTGCCACTGTCCAGCTATCGACTCTGGGCTCGTGGCATTGCGGCTGACGGCACACCCGGTTACTGGAGCATCGCGGCAAACTTCATCGTCGCTGCCCCGCCTCAGCCCATCGCTCCGCTGTCATCCACGTTCAACCGTCTGCAGACATTCACGTGGTCGCCTGTAACCGGCGCGTCTGCTTATGGGTTCTATCTGAAAGACACCAACACCGGCGGCATGGTTGCCTCTGTGAAGGGGCTGTCCGCAAATTCGTGGACCCCAACAAGCCCGCTGCCGGAAGGAAACTATGCGTGGTGGGCCGTTGCAGAGACACCATTTTCCGACGTTGGCAACATCTGGTCCAGCCGCGTTGACTTTCATATTGGCGGACGACCCGTCATCAAGGGCTCCGGAGGATACGTGGCAGTCGTAAGACCTGTACTGAGCTGGAACAGCGTGATTGACGCGGTCAGCTATGAGGTGTGGATGAACCGTGTGACCCCCGGTGCCGCACCGTCAGTCCTGTTCCACGTGACCGACGTGACCGGCACCACCCTGCAGGTCCCGCAGTCACTCATCGTCGGCGCGAGTTATCGTTACTGGATTCGGGCGGTCAGCACGACCGGCCGATTTTCTCCATGGTCGCTGCCAGCTGACATTTCCGTGCAGCTGACAGACAGTGAACAGCGACAGTGGCCGCGGCCGCTGACAGCGCTCCCCATGGAAACAGCGACGTCAGACCAGCTCACTGCCCTGCTGACCACGCCCGCCGCTGCTGCCGAACACCCGCGGACAGAGAGTCAGAGGGCACCTGCGGCATCCAGCGACCAGAACCGCAATCCCACCGCCACCCCGTTCGTCGCTTTGGTGAAACGCTTCACCCTGCCGGAAAACGATCGTTCGTCAGCAACAGTGGCACCCATCACCGGTGCCGCTGCGGATGCCGTGATCGGTGATCTGGTGCAGTGGCTGGTAACGGGTGATGCGAAGGAGCTTTGCTGATTTTTGGCTCGATATACCCCCCCGGCACCGCCGTATGCTATATTCACTCCCTGCGTAATTTACCTCCGGATATTTCCTTCGCAACAGAGGTCTGCAGGAATGGGAGTGACGATCTACTACCGCGGAACCGTCAATGACATCAGCGAGATTCCGGTCCTGGAAGATCGCCTGCTGGATTTTGCATTTTCCATGGGCGGAACAGGCAGGATTTGTCGGTTCGTGTCCGATACGGATCCCACCCGTGTCGTGCGGGGACTGATTCTGGAGCTGGCTCCCGGACAGGAGTCGCTCAGTCTGCTGATTTCACCGGAAGGCCACCTGACGCCGCTGTTTCAGATCGAAGAGGCGGAACAGGCACCGTTCAATGAACCGCCATCCTGTTTCGTGAAGACCCAGTTTGGTTCTCCGAATGGACACATTGCCATCGTGCATCTGCTGCATGCGCTCCGCCAGCGTTTTGTAAGCAATCTGGCAGTCGTCGACGAGGGCGAGTACTACGAGACTCGGGACACGCAACAGCTGATAAAAAAAATGGCAATTGTGAACAACGCCATCGCCAGCTTCGCAAAAAAACTTAACCGCTACCCGCTCAGCCCCGAAGCGATGGAGGATCCGGAGATTTTAGCAACCCGCATTGAGCGCGTGGCACAATTGGCACATCGCTCCATAGTGCTGGCCGACACTCCTCCGGACGACACTTCAGTCAGCGAATCGTCGCTCGACGACGAAGTTGACAAAATGCAAAAAATGTCGTTGAGAAATGAACAGCGGATGGAGCGCATGATTCGGCGGATTGAAGATGCCACGAACTCCGGGCTGTCCTATGACGAGGCATTCAGGCTGGCAATGCAGGATGAGGGTCTGCAGATTCCGCAGAGCGATGCCGTGGAGGCATGGCGCGACAGCCTGCCATCGGGTCCGTTCGAAGAATCGACTGATTCCAGCGCGGACGCCTTTGACCATGATGCAGAGGAAGCTTCAGAGCTGCACCCGGCTGTCGAGTTGGCACAGGAGTTTCTCTTCGAAGTGATCCGACTGCGAACGGCTCGACAGCCTTCCAACTGGTTTCGAACGCTGGAAGAGTCTGCCTGTCAGATCATCGGAGGGCTTGTCGAGGCCACCAGCGGGACGAGGTGTGACGACAGCCTGACCGATCGCGCTCTTGCGATTTCACAGCTGAAACGCGCGTTTCGGGGAGAAGCATTCGCTCGCGGAGCCATTTCGGGACTCAGATCCGACGGTATGTTCGACGACAGGCAGGCCACACAGCTCTTCCACCAGCTCGAGAACATACTGGAAGTGATTCAGCAGCTGTCAGCAGCGGCATGGAAGGCTGCCGACGATGACCATGCGTCACGGAATTCCAGCGACAACTGAAGCAATTCCATGGAAAGATCGACCTTCCGGGCCATGAACATACGCCCTCCGGCGTGTGGCCGATGGCCTTGACTTTCTGGCATAAGGCGGTGCCGGGAGGGCGAAGCTCCTGCTGAGCCGCATCCCTGCCGCGAGCACTGCGGCGATCCCCGCTGCTTCGTAAACATGCTGGCAATCGCTTACAGCGCGGACCAGCGTTCGGTGGCTCGGCAGGAGCCTCACCGTCCCGGGTCTTCATCCGTCTGTTCACAGGATTCCAGAGAACTTCAGCGCCATTGGGCTTCCGCCCAACCGCTAGCACAGCCGCATGGCGGCAGCCTGCGGGCAAACGGCCCCTGCAAACGCCCCGACAACGCCCTTGCCAGCGCGCACACCTTCGGTGCGAACCACAGCCGGGGGCTTCCGCCCAACCGCTGATCTGCGTCCAATTTTCAAATTCTGTCACCATGCCAAACTCTGAGTCCCGTCTGACCAGTCCCCCCCGCTGAGCCTCGACTCAGGCTGCCGGTCCGCTAAAATCCAGAGCGATTCCCTGAAATGCCTGCCGTGTCCCCCACGTTTTCGGCTGGACCCCGCCATGATTGCTCGCTTCGTTTTCCTGCTCTTTTCCGCTTCCTTTGCTGTCTTCGCCGCCAGCGCCGTCGCGGATGATCAGCATCTGCTGCACTCGTTCTCCCGTCAACAGCTGTCCGACGTGTACTACTCCGAGGGCATCTCTGTCGGCGACCTGAACAACGACAGCCACAAAGACGTCGTCTACGGACCGCACTGGTACGCCGGACCGGACTTCACAAAAAAACAGGAGCTCTACCCGGCAGTGCCTCAGCCGCGCGAACGCTACGCGGACAATTTCTTCAACTGGGTGCACGATTTCGATGGCGATGGCTGGCGAGACGTGCTTGTTGTGGGATTCCCCGGGACGCCGGCATTCGTATATCACAACCCGCGCGCCGAGAATCTCACGGGGCTTTGGGAAAAGCATCAGGTCGCTGATTCGGTCAGTAACGAAGCGCCGCAGTTTGTGGATGTCACTGGCGACGGCAAACCTGAATTGCTCTGCACCCGGCAGGGCCACTACGGCTTCTACTCACCAGATCCCCAAAAACCACTGGCAGCATGGCCATTTACCTCGATCTCCGAAAAGATGGCTCCCACTCCCTTCGGACACGGGCTCGGAGCTGGCGATGTGAACGGCGACGGTCGCATGGATGTCCTCGCGACCGACGGCTGGCTCGAACAACCCGCCGCGGGTGCTGCCGCGGGGCTTTGGGCATTCCACAAAGTTCCCTTTGCACCGTCGGCCGCGGACATTTTCGCCACCGATGTTGATGGCGACGGCGATGCCGACGTCATCACCGCCCTGCAGGCTCACGAATATGGTCTTGCATGGCACGAAAACCTCGGTGCTGACAGCGGCGAGATCCGCTTCAAACCGCATACCATCATGGGGCGGACCCAATCTGAAAATCCTTACGGAGTGCTCTTCACGGAACCTCATGCGGTTAAGCTGGCCGACATCAACAAGGATGGTCTGCCGGACATCATCACTGGCAAAACTTACTGGTCTCACCATCGCTCCAGCCCCCTCTGGGATGCCGGCGCGGTTGTCTACTGGTTCGAATTGCAGCGACAGACAAACGGCGACGGTCAGACGGAGATCAACTGGGTACCGCATCTGGCCGACAGTGAATCCGGCGTGGGTCGCGGTCTGGTTGTGGACGACATCAACGGCGATGGACTGCTCGACATTGCCAGCGGTGGCATGGTGGGTGCCAGCGTGATGCTGCACGCGGCCCGCAGCGTCTCTCACGAAGAATTCGAAGCTGCTCAACCGCAGCGAACCAAAGCCATGGCCGAAGGACTCGCACCGGAAGCTGCCGCTGCACAAATGACCGTACCCGCAGGTTTCCGCGTGCAGCTGGCAGCCGGCGAACCACTCGTGCATCAGCCGATCGCCATGTGCTTCGACCACCGCGGCCGCGTCTGGGTAGCCGAAGCCCACACCTATCCGCTCCGCGCTGCCAACGGCGAAGGCAAAGACCGCATTCGCATCTTCACCGATGAGAACGGGGATGGAGTGTTTGATTCCGCAAAGACGTTTATCGAAGGGCTGAATCTGATCAGCGGACTCGAAGTGGGTTTTGGCGGTGTCTTTGTGGGAGCAGCCCCTTATCTGATGTTCATCCCGGACGCCGACCAGAATGATGTCCCCGACACGGAAGCTCCAAAAACCGGTGCTTTCTCCACCATCCCCCAGCAAAAGCTCGCCTTTCCCAAAGACATTCCCGCCGGGGCTGTGGTGCTCCGCGATGGCTTCGGCTGGCAGGACACCCACGAAACGCTCAATGCCTTCATCTGGGGTCCGGATGGCTGGCTGTATGGCTGTCACGGTGTGTTCACGCATTCAAAGGTTGGCCGCCCAGGCGCTGCTGATTCAGACCGACTGCCCCTGAACGCTGCGGTCTGGCGTTATCATCCTGTCCGTGATGAGTTTGAAGCCTTCATGAACGGCACCAGTAATCCGTGGGGTGTGGACTTCAACGATCGCGGTCAGGCGTTTATTACCGCCTGCGTGATCCCGCATCTTTGGCACGTGATTCAGGGAGCCCGCTATCATCGACAGGGCGGTCAGCACTTCAATCCGCATACCTACGAAGACATCAAAACCATCGCCGACCACGCCCACTACGCTGGCAACATCGGCGATCACGCGTGGTGGGGGCATGAACCCAAAGCCGCCGGAGCCACTCTGGATGCCGGTGGAGGGCACGCCCACTGCGGCGGCATGGTCTATCTCGGCGATAACTGGCCCGCAGAATACCGCAACCGCATTTACTTCAACAACGTCCACGGCAATCGAGTCAACTGCGACGTGCTCGAACCCGTCCCTGGCACCTCGGCCTGGGTCGGTCATCACGGTCGCGATCTGCTGCTGGCCAATGACCACTACTATCGCGGTATCAATCTGCGCTATGGACCAGATGGAACGGTGTACCTGATCGACTGGTACGACAAGAACGCCTGTCACCGCACCAATCCGGAGATCTGGGACCGCACCAGCGGCCGCATTTACAGAGTGACGTGGGGTGAAGCGAAGACAGTGTCGGTGGACGCCTCGGCATGGGATGACGCCCAGCTGTTCGCTGCTCATGAGCATCTGAACGAATGGCATTCCCGCATGGCCCGCCGCATTCTGATGCACCGCGGCTGCTCCACGGCACTCGCAGAAACGCTCAAAACCGCAGTGCTCGACACCACTCGGTCACTCCAAATCCGGCTCCGCTGTCTCTGGACTCTGCACGCCACCAAAGGGCTCAGCGAAGAACTCGTCAGTACCCTCCTGAAGGATGCCGAGGAGTACATCCGCGCCTGGACGATTCAGCTGGAACTGGAAGATCAGCAGCTCAGCCCTGCCGTCCTGAAGTCCCTCGAATCACTCGCCACCGCCGACAGTTCTGCCGTTGTCCGACTCTATCTGTCCTCAGCACTTCAGCGTCTGCCTGTTGCCTCGCGAACCGGTATCGCGGCCGCTCTGGCCGCCCGTGGCGAAGACAATACAGATCACAACCTGCCGCTGATGATCTGGTACGGCGTCGAACCACTGGCCGCCACCGACCCCGAAGCGGCCCTCCGCATCGCGGCCGCTGCGAAGATTGAAAAGGTGCGGCGATTCATCATCCGTCGAACGGCCGCGGAATCCGGATCACTCCCGGCAGTGATCGCCGCGCTCGGAAAAACAGCCACCACCGATCAGCAGCTGCTGATGTTGCAGGAAATCACGGCCGCCTTCGAAGGTCGCGTGGACATTCCCATGCCGGATTCATGGAAACAAACCTACGAGTTTCTGCAGGGATCGGACCAGCGGGCAGTGAGGGATGCAGCTGACCAGCTGGCAGTGCTCTTCGGGGACCAGCGCGTTTTCAGTGCGATGCGAACACTGCTGGCTGACGGATCTGCCGAGCTTGCGCGGCGTCAGGCGGCACTGGCAGTACTTGTAAAGGGCCAGGACCGCCAGGCAGCCGACGTGCTGCTGGGCGAATCCGTGCTGCTGAAACCCGAGCTTCAGGCAGCAGCCGTTCGGGCGCTGGCCGGGCTCGGCGACGACCGCACCCCGGGAGTTCTGCTGAAGCACTACACGGCGCTCGCTGCTGACCTGCGACTGGACGCCGTAAGCACTCTGGTGTCGCGTCCGGCGTGGGCTCGCGAGCTGCTGGCGGCCATTGCGTCCGGCAGCATTTCCAGCAAAGACCTCCATGCCTTCCACGTGCGCCAGGTGCTGGCCTTCAACGATGCCGATCTCACTGCACAGCTCAAACAGCACTGGGGCGAAATTCGCGAATCTTCCGCCGACCGCCGCGCTCAGCAGGATGCGCTGAAAAAGCAGCTGGGGCCGCGAGTTCTCGCACAGGCCAGCCTTGGGAATGGCCGCCGCGTCTTCACGAAAACCTGTCAGAACTGTCATCGACTCTTCGGTACGGGTGGTGAAATCGGTCCCGATCTCACCGGCTCCAACCGCGCAAATCTCGATTACATCCTCGAAAATATGCTCGATCCCAGCGCTGTGGTCGGGCGCGATTACCAGGTCACAGTACTCGCACTCAACGACGGCCGCGTCGTTCAGGGTATGCTCAAAAAGGAAACTGACAGCGCACTCACCCTGCAGACGCTCAATGACGTCGTTGTGGTGCCAAAAGCAGAGATTGAAGAACGCAGTCTGTCGAATACCTCCATGATGCCCGAACGCCAGCTGGATTCGCTCAGTCGCGACGAAATCCGCGACCTCGTCGCCTATCTCGCCAGCCCAGCCCAGGTCACCCTTGCCGGACCACCGTCCGCAATCAATCGCGAAACCGGAAAGGTCCCCGGAGCGATCGAAGGTGAATCCATGAAGATCGTGGAAAAGTCCGGCGGCAACGCCGTCAGTCAGGCGATGGGCGGATTCGCAAAGGATCGCTGGAGCGGCAGTGATCAGTTGTGGTGGACCGGAGCCAAACCAGGCGACCGCCTGAGCCTTGAAGTGCCGGTGGAGAAAGACGGAGTCTGGGACATCGAAGTCGTGCTTACAAGAGCCCGCGACTACGGCATCGTCCGACTTTCGCTTGACAACACCGTCCTTGATCCGGCAATTGACCTCTACAACACACCGGACGTGATCACGACCGGGGTTCTAAGCTATCCCGGTGTGGAAGTGAAATCAGGCGTTCATCGCCTGACACTGGAAATCACCGGTGCCAATCCCGCCGCCGTCAAAGCCTTCATGGTGGCCATAGACTATGTCAGACTGGTCCCGGCGGCGAAGAAGCAGTAGGTCAGGGTGCCGGGCGCAAGCTCACGGAGATGCATCGGGTGGATTGCCGAAAAGACTAATCAGAGTGTTCTGCTTAGTGGTTCTCGGCGTGGCTTGATATCGGGTACGAGTGGCTGCCTTCCGCAACCACTCATACTACGCCAGTTGGCAGTCCATGAAGACTACTCATGCGATTTATATGGTCGCTTTTTCAGAATCTTTCGGTAAGTCAGACGACTACGAGTCCTGCCTTGAAAGTACGCCACCAACGGATTCCAGCTGCGTCACGATGACGCCGGTGTAGTGATCGTACAAAAGCGTCCGGTTTCCATTTCGAAGCACATCGAAAAGAAAATCGAACAGATTATTGTCTGACGTACAGATTCGACCTTTCAGATCACCATCGAGGTAAAGGAAGATGTGGTGTCGACCACCGGCAAAGTCGAAACGCACTTTGTACTGCGAGATGTGTCGGTAGCGATCACTGTTTTCCGGAAACGCATGGCGTTCCTGTTCCACCAGTTTTTGCAGGTCGAACGATTGCGCCTTCCACAAGTCCTCAGGAATATTGGTCTCGGCGACACTTCCGATTTGTTCTGGCCGTGTGCCGGATGAGTCAGGTGCGATAGCTAATTCGCCCCCCTCTCCAACTGGCTCAAACTCAGCCGTCACCAGCCACTGCCGATCCATATCCCAGTAGAGTGGGCTCTCGTACCGCAGAAATGAAGTAAGGCTGCGAATGACGGAGATATCAGATGTGTGAATCCGGTCAATCAGACGGCGATCGGCGTCGAAAAAAAGGACACTGTGGACTGATTGTTCGAGGTCAAGAACGATGCGGAAGAAGAGAACTGTAGCGCGCGGCGGCATATCATCGATCCCCGGATTGATGTTTTCTCAGCAAATCCATGGCCGGAGCACGTTGCTCCAGCCAGCAAGCGGTCAGATGCCCTGAAATTCAGAAGCACGGCGAGCCAAGGAATCGGGAGGGGCCGACCACGCCCCCTCCCCATTCACTGCGTTCTGTCCACGACGCTTCAGG
>JBJTOP010000178.1:0-3058 GCA_046074645.1 Planctomycetaceae bacterium
CCCATCGAATCCCCAAAGCAATCCCCACGCACTCCAGCACAGCAAGCAGGCACATGAGTTTCAGCAGGAAACGCTGCGAACGCAGCCAGCCTGGGCATGAAAACACGGGTTGACTCCGAAAAATTCAGGGTTCTGACAGCTGACAGACTCCGGGAGTGTTTTAAGGTTTGGGGAATTCAAGTGCAATCCCGCAGATCCCGTGCACATTTGAACGAAAACTCAGCAGCCCAGCTCGACTTGCGGGAACTGCTGCACGGTTCACCGCCATGTCCCCGACGGTCGCCGCCCCTCGATTTTCGCGTTTGAGGGAATACGCAGCAACAGCGTGCACCGCGAATCAGCATCGCTGCCTGTCATCCGCACATGTGACAGTTGCAGTCAACACATTTGATGAGGAATCCGCACGTTCAGATTGTCGGCTTCGGGATTTGGCCCGCCTTTTGCGTTCACCCCTCCCCATCGACGTGCCGCAGCGACATGCCTCTCATGTCGCTCTCCGCCGCACTTCGGGGCACCCACCTGACCCCGAAGCAAACGTCGGTTTGTCTCGGACAGGAATACGAGCCATGGGTGTGATGGTTGAAGAGTTCCGTCGCTGGCGACTCTGGTTTCCGCTGGGCTGGGTACTGATCGCCGCTGTTTCGATTTACGACATCTGGCTGACAGTGCGTTACCGTGAAGAACTTCCATTTATGGAGGAAAATCCATTGGGACGCTGGCTGATTCGGATGGGAAGCGGTGATGTCCAACTGTTCGTACAACTAAAGGTCGCCGGCACGATTGTCGTGATGGCCGTGCTGCTGGGAATGATGCATCGGCAAAGTCGCCTGCTGGCTCCCGTCACCGGGACTCTCGCATCGCTCCAGACCGGACTGCTCGCCTATCTGATTCTGGGATGAAACACATCGGCTGATCGGCAGAAGTCGCCACTGATTAATGAATTTCGTGTAAAGCCTTTTGCCACCATGAACGCAGAGTCCGACCGCACTGGACGCATGGCCATGCAACATGCCAGCATTCATGGTTCGATTTTCGGACCCGAATGCAGCTGAGGCCTGTTCATGACTCCCCCTGTGACATTGTCGATCGTTGTGCCTGTCCGTAATGAAGAAGGCAATGTGGTTCCTTTGCACACTGAAGTTTCGCACGCCCTGCAGGGCACAGGCTGGCACTATGAGCTGATCCTTGTTGACGATGGTTCCACCGACGCCACATTTGTTCGCCTGAGTGAACTGGCGACCGGAGACTCAGGTGTACGAGTGATTCGCCTGCGCCGCAATTATGGTCAGACGACAGCGCTGCAGGCCGGCATCGATGCAGCCGCGGGTGACGTCATCGTCACCATGGATGGAGACCGCCAGAACGATCCTGCTGATATTCCCCGATTACTCCGCAAACTCGACGAAGGATTTGATGCTGTCCTTGGGGTTCGCAGGCAGCGCCAGGATGGGCTCCTGCTGCGTCGCCTGCCGTCACTCTGCGGCAACCTGCTGATTCGCACGGTGTCCGGAGTCAATGTGGCTGATCTGGGATGTGCGATGAAAGCCGTCCGGGCTGATTTTCTGCGGGAGCTGGACCTGTACGGAGAGATGCATCGCTACCTTGCTGTGCTGCTCCACGTCGCCGGCGCGCGATGGGTCGAACTGGACACACATCACCGGCCGCGCACTGCCGGCAAAACCAAATATGGGCTGGACAGGACCTTACGCGTCCTCCTCGACCTGATTACCGTCAGTTACCTCATCCACTGGTCCACCAGCCCAATGCGGCTGTTCGGAAGATTTGGAGTGACAGCCGGTGCAGTCGCACTGATCTCCGGTGCGGGCACACTGCTGATGAAGTTCCGTGGTACCGATATGACCGGTAATCCGCTGCTGCTGCTGACGGTGCTCTCCGTGTTCGCCATGCTGCAGCTTTTCACCCTCGGAATCCTTGGCGAGGTCTGTTCACGGATTCATCATCTCAGTCGGCGTCGCCCCTCGTATGCAGTCAGACAGACGCGGAACTTCACAACTCGCCCGGCTGTCCTGCGGCTTGACGATGCGGCCTGATCCCCGCACACACACCACACTTCAGGCCGCTCGCTGATTGCCAAACTTCAAACGCTCTTCGATTGGAAGCACATCGCGTCCTGAAGGGCCGACGCTGCGCTGAGACATCTGCCACGCCAGCAGTTGCCCGCAAAACAGTCCTATCGCAGCGCCAAACAGGACGTCAGATGCAAAATGCTTCTGTGCAGACAGTCGCTGCAAACCACAGCCAGACGCCAGAAACAGCCACCACCAGCAGCCTTGCGGCGCAACTTTTCCCAGAGCCGCTGCCAGCCCGAACGCCGCAGCCGTATGGGCCGATGGAAAGGACTGCAGATGCGAATTCCCCAGATGTTCCACAAACCCTGAAAAAGTGCCATCGTGGAAGACTGTGCTGAGCAATACATCTGCCTTCCCACTCAGATACAAAAAGGGTCGAGGGCGCACGAAAAACACCTTTACCAGGCTGGCCAGAATGCCGGAACCAAATGCTGATAAAAGCAGCAGACCCTGCTGTTTCCGATTCAGCCCCCCCACAATACAGGCCGTGACCACGATCAGCAGCGTACCGATGCCGTGGCCAAAGGCCTCGAATCGCGCAATCCCGCTCAGCAGGGCATCCGGACTCGCCGCCGCAATCTTCGTGATCACTCCATCAACATTCAGAAGAATGCAGATCGCTGCACCTGCTGCAAGACACGCCGCTCCGCGAATCATTGGCAACGTCCACTCCAAAGTCAATCTGCAGACCCGGACCGCCCGCTCGCTCCAAACTTCCTGTTTACTTTCGCCCTTCCCTTAATCCGGACAGTATAAGTTTTCTGTGAATATGCGAATCCTGCCAGTCAAGTTGCAGCAGACAGATGGACTGTCGTCTGAGATCAGGGAAGGCACTGGCACGCCCGCAGACCCGCGTTGGTACCCCGATCCGCTCCTGAACGGATCCCACCGTATCGCCGAAAACGATCAGCAGATGATCAGCAGATCCCGCCAAAAACCTTGCCGCGTCTGCCTCAGATCCGACCGCA
>JBJTOP010000179.1:0-11050 GCA_046074645.1 Planctomycetaceae bacterium
CGGTGTTGAACACCAGGCAGCCCGAATTGTCCACGACAGCTATCACGAAGGGCTCCGCACTGCGGTTCGCCGCGTCCGCTCGCGACATGGTCGCGGGCTGCTGGTGGACATTCACGGTCAGGGATCATCGGCAATCACGGCCTTTCGGGGCACAAACAATGGATTAACGGTGAAAGCACTCCGCGAACAATTCTCAGAGACTGCTCATACCGGCCCGCTCAGCCTGACGGGATTGCTTCAGAAACGAGGCTGGACGGTTCATCCGGATCCATTCACGGGCCAGGAACAGTCAGGGTTCACGGGGGGGTATATTGTCAGGACCTACGGCAGCCATCAGCCCGAGGGAATCGACGCCATCCAGCTGGAACTGGGGGCTGACTACCGCCGCGACGATGTGCGGGAAAAAAGAGCTGCTGAGCTTGCGGACGCTCTGGTGGACTACGCAAAAGCGTATCTGCAGCCACAGCGGTAGTTCCCGGCAGTCCCAATTCACTGGATTTTTCGAAAACTCCGGACCGACGGAAGTTCGCATCAGAGCCGCCGTGATGGTATTGTCCGGAGCATCAACTGACTCCCACTGCCACCTTCACAAAGGTCGCCCTATGCGTCCGATTCTAACACGGTTTGTCTTAACTCTGATTGCCCTGTGCAGCTGTTCTGGTGGCACTCTGGCTGCGGATCCGCCGCAGTCCTCCTGGAGCTATTCCTCTGAGTTGCTGCGGCCGTTCTGGCAGGGTCAGGGGATTGATGGTGAGTCGGTGCTGTTCATTCGTGATCCGGATTCGGGAACAGCGCGTGGCAGACTCCTGTTCCCAGTCTCAAGGCTCATTCGCATCACGCTTGCCAGCGCATGGCGGAACCCTGGTGCGGTCGTTTTCGAGGAAGGCCGGGATTTCACGTGCATCGCAGGAAGTCGTGAAATTGTACTTCCGGTCGGGTCGCGCATCCCTTCCTTCACACCCGACCAGCTTCGCCGCCCCGCGGGTTCTCAGAAATATCGGCTCACACACCGCGATGGCAACGGTGAGATTCTCTTCGGCGCGAAGGACGAGTACCATCAGATGCAGGTTGCAGTGACCTACGAACGTGCCGAAGAGCAGTGGCCGGCAGCTCTGCCGGAATATGCCGCCAAAACCCTGCCCCGTGCAACCGCACGTCTGCGTGACCGACAATCGCTTTCAATAGCGCTTCTGGGGGACAGCATTTCAACGGGTTGCAACGCATCGGGCTGGGCCGGGGTTGCGCCCTTTCAGCCACCCTGGCAGGACCTGCTGCTGCAGCATTTGCAGGCGGTGTCTTCACCGACAGTTTCGCTGACAAATCTGGCAGTCGGGGGCACATCCACACCGTGGGGACTCACAAAGGTTGCAGACGTGCTTGCGGCGTCTCCTGACCTTGTGCTGCTGGCGTTCGGCATGAACGATTCATCCGGTCGCCCCGCCAGTGAATACGCGGCCAACATTGCTGCGATGATCCGTGAGATCCGCAAGGCTGCACCGGATACAGAGTTCATCCTCATTTCCAGTATGCGAGGCAACGCGGACTGGGTAACACTGCAGCAGGACCTCTTTCCGGCCTATCGCGATGCCCTGCAGGAACTCACTGGCCCCGGTATCGCCCTCGCCGACATGACTTCAATCTGGACGGAAATGCTTCAGCGCAAAACGGACGCAGACCTCACCGGCAACGGTGTCAATCATCCGAATGATTTCGGTCACCGCATCTACGCCCAGGTACTCACATCGCTGCTGCTGCCCCCTGCCGCCGAGACAACGCCGGCTGTTCCGTCAGGGCCCATCGAGGTCCGACTCTGGCCCGAGGAGGCTCCGAATGGAGATCAGACGTTTGAAAAGAGTGAAGCCAAAATCACGGTGCACATTCCACCGACGCCCAGCGGTGCAGCGGTCGTGATCTGTCCCGGAGGTGGTTACGGGGGACTGGTGACAGGGCCGGAAGGTCACGGGATCGCAGCATGGCTCAACGCCCATAGTATCACCGGAATTGTGCTGGAATATCGCTTGCCACGCGGCCGTTCATTCGTGCCATTGCTGGATGCACAGCGAGCCATTCGGATTGTGCGATCCCGCGCTGCAGAGTGGCGAGTGGATGCGAAGCGAGTGGGGATCATGGGCTTTTCTGCCGGAGGCCATCTGGCATCCACTGCTGCCACTCATTTTCTTCCCGAAGACCCGAATGCTGCCAATCCACTTGATCGACCTTCCACTCGTCCCGACTTTGCGATCCTCGTTTATCCTGTGGTGACCATGGGGCCATTGACGCACGGTGGCTCGAAGAAGAATCTGCTCGGCGAAAATCCTGCACAGGAGCTGATGGATCTGTTTTCGAACGAAAAGCAGGTGACTCCGCAAACCCCGCCCATGTTTCTGGCACACGCCATCGATGACAAACCGGTCCCACCGGAAAACAGCCGGCAACTGCATCAGGCCCTGCAAGCTGCCGGCGTTGACTCGAAGTATCTGGAACTGCCTTCCGGTGGCCACGGACTCAATGGCTACAAAGGTCCGATGTGGGATGCCTGGCAAACACAGTCGATTGAGTGGCTTAAAGCCAGCAAATTCCACTGAAACTGACCCGCAGCAACGCTGATTCTCTGAAACTTCTGATTGCCCGGCGATGCCACACCCGTTATCCTCAGAAACCGCCCTCTCCCGCTCACCTCACCCGCCTCCCTCGCCTTGATCCTCCTCCCTGCCCCAGGCCCTTCAGCCCATGACTCCCACTTTGCTCACGATTCCGGCGCTTCTGCTGCTCGCCATGATTGCGGCCACAGAACCACCGACATCGCCCCAACCCGACTTCACAGCCGCTCGGGAAGCCGGTCGGGCAAAATCGATGCTGGCAAGGCACGACAGGTCGGCACTGACTGACACGACCCCGACAGCCCCCATCGCAGATCTCGCTGGCTATCAGCAGCGAATTGCTCCACTCCTGCAACGGTCCTGCGTGCCCTGCCACGGACCTGACACTGTCGAGGGAAATCTGAGAATTGACACCCTCAACCCCAACCTCCTCACCGGCCCCGACATCGCCTGGTGGCTGGAAGTCTCTTCCGTCGTGGCTCGCAGTGAAATGCCCCCGCCGGATGCCGAGCCCCTGGCACAGGCAGACCGGGCCGCGATTGTGGAATGGCTCGCTTCACAACTCCGCGCCGCCTCAGAAGTACAGCGGGCAGCCCACAGTGGATCTGCCTTTCGCAGACTGACACGCTATGAAATCAACTACGCCCTTCAGGATCTGCTTGGCCAGCCGTTCAGTTTTGCTCGCGACCTGCCGCCGGAACCCTTTTCGAAGGATGGCTTCCAGAACAGCGCTGAACTTCTGCAGATGTCGGCCAGCCAGTTCGAGATCTGTCGAGAATCCTTTCTGAAGGCGCTGCAGCGGGTGACCGTTCGCGGCGAACGCCCGGCCCTGCTCTCCTGGGGCTGCTCCATGCACGCGGCTTCGGCCGACGAATGGACGCGATTGGAACAGTCGCAGCAAAAGCTCAGAGAAGAGCACGCTGCCGATCCCGCAGCACTCGAACGAGCACTGGCTGAATTTCATTCCCAGCACAGCCGCAGGCACGGCGGACCTTATTACCTCGACCCGGTAACCGGTTTGACGGAAGGCATTCAATGGGGCTACGGAGGTGCTCAGTATGCCTGGTCACCCCAGCCCTCCCCCCCAACCGCACCCCGGATCGAGGGCCGCGTCGCGATTGTTCCCGCTGGACGGAAACTCACAGTCGAACTCGGCGATCAGCTCCCTGACTCAGGCCCACTGCTCGTTCGCGTTCGCGCTGCACGTGTTGCCGATGGTGATGGCCCGCCACCCGAACTGCAGCTCGAATTCGGCTGGCAGGCCAGCAACGATTCTCAGGCATCCATGCGGATCAGTGATCTCAGTCACCCGGTCACTGCCGATCCACAACAGCCAGGCTGGTACGAGTGGCGAGTGCCGCTGGATGAAATTGAACCCCGAAACCTCGTTCGTGGCGTCAATCGGATGGGCGAAACTCCAAGTCCGTCGGAACTCATTCGTGTCATCAACGCGAGCAACTCCCGAAATGCGGTGCAGATTGACTATGTGGAAGTCATCGCACCGGCATGGCAGGACTGGCCGCCGTTGTCACACACAGCACTCCTCGGTGCCGACGCACCTGCAGACGAACAAACCGTCGCTCGCCAAATCCTCTCTCGATTCCTGCGAAAAGCATGGCGGGGACCAGTGGCAGAACGCGAAATCGAACGCCGCCTCGCACTTTTCAACACGATCCGTCCCCAGACGGATGACTTCCAGGAAGCGATCCTCGAAGTACTTGCAACCGTGCTGGCTTCACCCCGCTTCCTGTACCTCGGACAGGTGGCTGATAACAGTTCCGCAGGGCAGCTCGATCTGCATCAGTTCGCAACACGGCTGTCGCTTTTTCTGTGGTGCAGTGTTCCTGACGACGGTCTGCTTGAACTGGCGGACAACGGCACGCTGCGTCAGCCGGAAGTGCTTCGTCAAACAGTCCGTCGCATGCTGGCTGACCCACGCTCCAACCGATTATCACACGAATTCGTCCGGCAGTGGCTGGGACTGCAGCTGCTGGGCTTCCTCAAGGTTGACCGCTCCGCTCATACGCAGTTCGATGAAAGCCTGCATTCCGCGATGCAGGCGGAGCCCGCCGAGTTCTTCAAAGAGGTCCTCAGCACCAACGCCAGCGTGCTTGACCTGCTGCACGCTGACTACGCTGTGGTTAACCAGCGACTCGCGCGGCATTACGGGCTGGCAAACGTGGTCGGCAGTCATTTTCGCCGCGTGCAGCTGCCGCCGGAACTGCATCGCGGTGGCCTGCTCACCCAGGCTGGTCTGCTGGCAATGAATTCCGACGGTCTGGATTCGCATCCCGTCAAACGCGGCATCTGGCTGCTGGAACGAATCCTCAATGATCCGCCTCCTCCACCGCCCCCCGCCGTTCCCCGAATCGACCTCGCAGACCCGGAAATTCTCAAGCTGACTCTGAAACAACGACTCGAAAATCACCGCAGTCAGCCCGCCTGCTTCTCCTGTCATGCCCGCATCGATCCGTGGGGGATCGCCTTTGAACAGTTCGATGCCGTCGGCAGCTGGCGCACTGGGGTTCGCGGAAAACCTGTCGATGCCGCCGCTGAACTTTATAACCGCACAACTCTTCATGGCGTCGACGGACTGAAAACCTATCTGCTTGAAGATCGCCAGGACCAGTTTATCGTTGCACTGACCGCCAGACTGGCAGCCTACGGTCTCGGCAGACCGCTCAAATTCAGCGATCATGCACAAATTGAGCAAATTGCCGGGCAATTGCGGGCAGAAGGTGATGGAATGGCAACTCTGATCGAAATTCTGGCCTGCAGTCCACTTTTTCACAGCCGATGATGCCAACGATCCAACGATGCCAATGCCTGCTCTCAAACGGCGGTGCCGGATGAGAGAAACACGGAACAAGGAAAACAAATTCGCCGGTTTCCCACTCCCCCCCATCTCCCCAATCAGGGGAGCGGGGTCGCGGGTGAGGGGCCAACCACCATACGCCCTCCTTCGCCCAACACTTCCGGATCCACATGATGTTTACGAATCCAGCTGCTCTTGATCGCCGTCGATTTCTCCGTGGTGCCGGGGTGGCATTGGCCTTGCCGTGGTTTGGCTCTGCGGTTGTTCGGGGCGAGCAGCCGACTGAGCGTTCAAATCCTCGGCGGCTGGCATGTTTCTATCAGCCGGACGGAGTTCCGATGCCGCTGGCGAATGACCCGGCCTTTGAAGAGTGGGCGTGGTTTCCGCATGGGAGCGGCCGTGAATACCGGCTCACGCGCTGCCTTGAGCCACTGGAACCGCTGCGAAAGCACCTGACGGTTCTCTCTGGCTTTTCGCATCCGTCTGCGCGGAGCATTCACGGGCATTCGAATGCCGATCAGTTCCTCACCGGCGCTCCGACAGGGCCTTCGGGCGAATATCGAAACGGTATTTCTCTGGATCAGGAATACGCGATTCGTATCGGCGATCAAACCCGGATTTCATCGGTGGTCATGTCCACGGACGGCGGCACAGGGACTCCGCGAGGTGCCCATACGATGTCATTTAATCGCCATGGTCGCCCGATTCCCGCGGAACATCGCCCGAAGCGATTATTCGATATGTTGTTTGTTTCCAGCGACCGCAATGCAGCCCGGCGTCTGGCATTCACTCGCAGCGCGCTGGACGATCTGCTCGAGGACGCGCGGTCGCTTCAGCGGACGCTGTCCGTCGAGGACCAGGGGCGACTGGAGGATTACTTGCACGCAGTTCGCGAAACTGAGATTCGCGTGGAAAAGGCAGCCAGGTGGATTCATACGCCGCTGCCGCAGGTAGATGCGGGGGGCTTGAATCTGGAGCTGTCGCCGGAGCAGCCGCGGGAATTTCTGCAAACCATGTATGAACTCATTTATCTGGCCTTCCGCACAGATTCAACGCGAGTCGCTACGTGGCAGATCGGCCGGGAGAATGGCGTTGGCATCAGCGACTATCTGGCGAGGGCAGTTGGCTTCAACCTGACGCATCAGCTGTCGCACAACACGAAGGAACCGGGTGGATGGAAGAATTTTGGGGTTTATTGTCGGTTCCTGAGCGAGGAGCTGGCGCGGTTTCTGAGGCGTCTGGAAACGACACCGGAACCGGGTGGAGAGGGGACTATGCTGGACAACACCCTGTGCCTGTTCGGCTCGGCCTCCAGCGCTTTCCATCTTTCAAGAAACTACCCATTGATTCTGGCGGGTGGTCGCGGAATGGGACTGCGGCACGACCAGTACCTCAACTACGGACCGCAAAATCCTGAGGGAGGAGCGTGGGAAGGGGGCCAGGAACCGTGGCAAAAAGCAGTCACTCATGAAGACCGACCGTTGTCGAATCTGTTTGTAAGTCTCCTGCAGAAGCTGGGGACACCGGTTGAACGATTTGCGGACAGCAGCGGCTCTGTGGATGCGATTTGAGAACCCTTGCTCACCCGCAGTGGAATCTGCCCGCAACACCACTTCCCACCGTCAAGACCCCTCTGTGTCCGGTTGCGTGCTCGCCCGGCTCTCCTATAATCATTCGGGATGGGGAGTTCAGCCTCGAAAATCTGTGCTCGGAGAGATCATCAGATGTTCCTGTGGTTTCGCAATGTGTGGATGTCGGTTGCGACAGTGCTTCAGGGCATGTATGTCACGCTGCTGACCATGTTCCGTACCTATCAGCGAAGAACGTTCACGGAAGTTTACGAATACCCGGAAGTCGCGGTGCGAGTGAAACCGCGTTATCGGGGGTTCCACAGATTTGACCTGACCACCTGCATCGGCTGCGAAAAATGTGCGGTGGCGTGCCCGGTGGACTGCATCTATATCGACAAGGAAAAAAGTCCTGTCGGCAAGGGATTTCGTGTCAACGGATTCACGATCGACTACACCAAGTGCATGTTCTGTGCTCTCTGTGTGGAACCGTGTCCCGTAGACTGCATTTTCATGGGTTCAAACTACGACCTCAGCTGCTACAGCCGCGATGGGTGCATTGTGGACTACGCGAAACTGCCGCTGCAGATCGCGTGGGGAAAAGCAACACTGAACCCGTCCGTTGTTGCAGAATCAAAAGTCCTGCATCAGCCGGTCTGGGTGAAGGGCGAGCCGAGCCCGTTCGAATTTGCCGGTGCAGAACATTAAGCAATGTGTCGCAGGTTCTTGTGCTTGCTGGTCTTCCGGAGAGTCCACTCATGCTGACGACCGCTGATGTCAACGCCAGGCTGCCACTGGTCAGGTCCATCGTAAAAGATATCGTCGAACTCCATCGGGACCTCCAGTGGCGCAGTGACCGTCTGCAGTCGCTCAGAGAACGCTACCCGGCCGCCGAGGATGATTCCATTTACGAACAGGAAGTCGATCATTACGCGAAGGAACTGGCAGCGGACCAGCAGAGATTCGAAGAGCTTCAGCTTGAGTTAAAACAGATTGGCGGGACTCTGACCGACCCAGTGCATGGAACCATCGACTTTCCAGGCTTGCTCGATGGACGCCGCGTCATGTTTTGCTGGCAACCGGAAGAACCTGAACTCTGTTGCTGGCATTCCGGTCCGTGTTCACAAAATGCTCGACAGCCACTGCTCCCTGCTGCCATCAGCCACTGATTTCATCGCTCGCTTTCCGGATCGCTTACCATGACGGATCTCGTCGGTCATTTCCTGATTTTTGGACTCCTCGCAATCGCCTTTTTGATGCTGCCGCTGCTCCTCGGAAAGCTGCTGCGTCCGCGTCTGCCAACGCCAGAGAAAGACGCGATTTACGAGTGCGGCGAACCAGCAATCGGTTCCAGCTACATTCAGTTCGACCTGCGATTCTACGTGGTTGCCCTGCTGTTCATTATCTTCGACGTCGAAGTGGCGTTCTTTTTCCCATGGGCCTCTGTCTACGGCAGCGTGATGCAGCTCGCCGATGTCCGGCTGGATGACTCTGCCCGCGAAATTCTCAGCGCACGTCTGCTCAGCGTCGATCCCGCAGCGATGACTCCCGATCAGGTGATCTCACCTGCCACCGCCCTCCAGCTCGGATGGCTCGGGCTTGTCGACATCCTCGTCTTCTTCTGCGTGCTGCTCGTAGGCTTCGCCTACGTCTGGAAACGAGGAGATCTCGACTGGATTCGTGCCCTCTCCAAAAAGTCCGCCCAGGCTCCCGATCAGTCACTCGCCGGTGTCGGCTGAACCCAGTCCCCCGCCGCGTCGCCAATGTAAACTCTGCGAGAAAATCGATGACCCTTTCAGAAATCCATCAGCTGCTGCTGGAAAAATTCGGCTCAGATGCCGTTGGCACTGAAATCCACAAGGCAAAGGATTCATGGATCCAGGTGTCCGCCGACGCACTTGTGCCGGTCGCTCGATTCCTTCGTGATGACCAGCGCCTCCTGTTCGACCATCTCAACGATCTCTGCGGCGTTGATTACCTCGAACCCGATGCGAAGAAAGCCGCAAAGTTTGGACACGAGCCACACGTGGAAGTCGTTTATCACCTCACCAGCCTGAAACTCAGGCACGCCGCCAAGCTGAAAGTCAGCGTCCCCCGCTGGAAGGATGACAAGGCAGGCCAACTTCCTGTCGTGCCTTCCGTCAGCTCCATCTGGGGCATCGCCAACTGGCACGAACGCGAAGCCTATGATCTTGTCGGTATCGAGTTCGCAGGTCACCCCAACCTCCGACGTATCCTCTGCCCGGAAGACTGGACCGGCCACGCACTCCGACGCGATTACGAATTCCCCCTCGAATACCACGGTGTTCGCGGCCGCTAAGCTTCTTATGTTTGATCAACCCGTCAGGACACTGGCACTATGAGCCTTGTGATTGAAGATCCGCGAGTCATCGAATTTGACGTTCAGACGGACGAGATGCTGGTCAACATGGGACCACAGCACCCCAGCACACACGGGGTGCTCAGACTCCTCCTGCGAACCGACGGCGAAATCGTCCACGAGTGCACGCCGCACATTGGATACCTGCATCGCTGCGCAGAAAAAATCGGCGAAAACCTCAGCCCGCCACAGTACATCCCCTATACCGACCGCATGGACTACCTTGCGGCCATGAATATGAATCTCGGCTTCTCACTCGCCGTAGAGAAGCTCATCGATATGCAGGTGCCCGAAAAAGCCATGCACCTCCGCGTGATTATCGCGGAACTGGGACGCATCTCCAGCCATCTCGTCGGTATGGGCGCCTACGGACTCGATCTCGGGACCTTCAGCCCATTCCTCTACGCCTTCCGCGAACGCGAAATCATCCTCGACCTGTTCGAAGAAGCCTGCGGCGCCCGACTCACCTGCAGCTACCTCACCATCGGCGGTGCTACCCACGATCTCCCCGAAGAAATCGAAATCCCCGACGGACTTGCGTCGCTCACCGGTCGCAAGCCTCGCGAAACATTCAAGTTCTTCGACGTCGTCGAAATGTTCCTCGCATGGCTCGAACCACGCATCACAGAATACCACACACTCCTCACCCGCAACGCAATCTTTATCAAACGCACTGCCGGCATGGGAGTACTCACGCCGGAGATGGCCGTCAGCTACGGCTGCACAGGCCCGGTCCTCCGCGGAAGCGGCGTTGATATTGATCTCCGTCGCGACGGCGAAGAAATCTACACCCGCATGTATCGCGGTTATCAGTTCGATGTTCCCGTCGCCCCGTTCACCGCCGCTCCCCGCGAAGTCGTGCTCGGCGATAACTGGTGCCGCTTCTACGTTCGCATGATGGAAGTCGTGCAGTCCATCAAACTCGTACGACAGGCCATCCCCAAATACATCGCCGCCGCTGGTTCATACCGTGAACCCTTTAAGCTCAACGCCAAACTTCCGAAGGACGAAGTCTATCTCGAAACAGAATGCCCCCGAGGACAAATGGGCTTCTACATCGTCGGTAACGGAGAAGGAAATCCTCTCCGCCTGCGAGCCAAGAGCAGCTGTTTCTGCAATCTGTCCGTCACCGACCGCATCTGTGAAGGTGTTCCCCTCGCAGACATCCCTGCGATCGTCGGATCCCTCGATATCGTCATGGGCGAAATAGACAGGTGAGCCACGTTTCCACAAGTCTCTATTTTTTTAACGACTTGTGAAATTTGGAAATCTCTGACAACGCACCGAACAGTGTGCATTTCATGGAATGAGGTGCATTTGCGCCGCATCGCCAACTCGACATCGTACCTCGAACTGACCGCCCTTCTGACGTTGAAGGCCGGTCAGTTTTTTTGTTGGCCTCCAGGCATCTCGGATTCACGCAACGATCCATGATTTCACTGAAGCCAGACCAGCGACAGGTCGATCTGCTCGTGCAGACTCGGCAGCACCTATTGCCGAACACGGTCACGGGCCTCTTCCAAAAACTCAAGGGGGATCGCCCGGAAGGTTCCATTCTGCTTTGCACTCCGTACATCTCGCCACGAGTCGCAGAGATGTGTCGAGAACAGAACGTCAGCTATCTCGACGGCGTAAAGGTTGTCTCCCCACTTCAGCTCTGCTTGGACCTGATGGCGCTATCGGGGCG
>JBJTOP010000180.1:0-10718 GCA_046074645.1 Planctomycetaceae bacterium
TCGAAACGGACACCCAGCTTTTTCACTGCTGAAAAGCTCAAACCACGACCTTTCCTCGCTCAAGCCAAAAACACCCCTGAACTCCCGTCTTAACACCGTTTCGTCATCCCAGCTTCGCCCTCCCGCAAATCCCCTTCCTTTCCTCTGAGCCCATCCATGATCTGCATCACCGTCACTCCAACCAGCCGCACGCTCGCGCCCGCCGATCTGCTCAACGCCAGCCGCCACTGTGACATCATCGAGCTTTGCCTCGACCACTTCATCAACGAACCAAATGTCGGAGAACTCCTGAAGTGCGTCGATAAGCCGATTCTTGTGTCCTGCCGCAGCGAAAAGGACGGTGGCAAGTGGAAGGGGAGTGAACAGGAACGCATCCAGCTGCTGCGGGAAGCCATCGTCGCTGGTCCGGCCTACATCGAACTGGACCTCGACATCGCCGCCGGGATCCCGCGGTTTGGAAAAACAAAGCGCGTGATTTCCTGGAGCAGTCTGAACCGCCCGCTCTCGAAGTTCGACGACATGTACCAGAAGTGTCGGGATGCAAAAGCGGACGTTGTGAAGTTCACGTGGCTCACCGAAGACCTCGACGCCGCATGGCCACTCCTGGCCGCCGCCACTCAGCCACGGGAAGTCCCTATCGTGGGCCTGGGCGTCGGTCGCGCTGGCCTGACTTTCTCGTTGCTGGGCCGCAAGTACGGTTCACCATGGATCTATGCAGCCCTCGAACGCGGCATGGAAGCATTCCCCGCCCAGTCCACCGTATGGCAACTCCGCGAAGACTATCACTGGAACGACATCGATGCTCGCACGCGGTTTCTTGGAATCATCGGCTCCGGCGAATCTGAAAACATCGCCGCCCGCGTGCTCAATGCCGCCTTCAAAGCCATGGATCGCCCGATTCTCTGCCTGCCCCTGCTTCCTGGAGACCTCAGCCGCTTCCCGAAGATGCTTGAGAAGATGAAAATCAACGGTCTGATCGTTGATCCCGCCTGCAATCTTGATCTGACACCGCTGGCAGCCACCTCCGACGATGCGGCCACCTCATCCGGACGTCTCGATGTGCTCATGGAAACACCTCAGGGCTGGCGCGGTGTCTGCTGCACATTTGCAGCCATCGAAGAAGCCGGGCGACAAACACTCGGCTCACCCGACTGGGCCGGCCGCGGCGCCGTGACCGTGCTCGGCAGCAGCCATTTAGCCCGCGGAGCCGCTCAGTTCTTCGCCGCCAAAGGCGCCGCTGTCAGCCTCGCCGGTATGTCCGACAACACCGCCGCCTCCATGGCTCGCCAGGCCGGCGTGCGACACGTTCCCTGGAATGCCGTCTACGACCTCCGCGCTGATACTCTTGTGATCGCCGACTACGGCACCCCCTGCGGCCTCACCAAAGGCTGCCTCAACCCATCGATCATCCGTGAACGTCAGACGGTCGTCGATCTCAGCGTCGGACTCCGCGGTGCCGATTTCGCCATCGAAGCCCAGGCCCGCGGCGCCCGCTATATCGACCCCGTCACCGTCTTCGCCGCCCGACTCGATCTGCAGTTCAAACAACTCACCGGCCGCAGTCTTCCACCCGACGCCTTCCAGCAAGGCCTCGCAACGACCTGAAAAACAGCCGCCCCCAAAGGCGCGCTTCACTCCGCCAAACCCACTCCCATAACCCCACCACCAACCTGAACCCGTCTGCCAACTCGTTCCCCAGGAACCTCATCCCGTGAATCCAACTGTCATCGAAGCCCTCGGCACTGTGCTGTTCGCTCTGGCTGTGCTGCACACATTCTGCGTGAAGAAGTTTGCAAAATTGGCGCACCACTATCCGGAGGGCTCGCTGCTGGAAAACCTGTTTCACTTTCTCGCAGAAACAGAGATCGTGTTTGGAGTTTGGGCGGCAGCTCTGTTCCTCTTCCATGCGGTCGTACAGGGCAGTCTGAAAGGGGCTGTGGACTACATCGAGTCACTCGACTTCACTGAACCCAAGTTCGTACTGGCCGTGATGGTTGTGGCCGCCACGCGTCCCGTAGTGCAGCTTGCAGAGCGGATCATTCAGGTGACCTCTTCGCTGATTCCCCTCGTCAGTCCCAATATTTCGTTTTATTTCACCGCACTGGCCTTCGGACCACTGCTGGGATCTTTCATCACCGAACCTGCTGCAATGACGCTGCTGGCGATGCTGCTCAAACAGCGGTACTTCGATCAAGGCATCAGCAAGAAGCTCGCCTACGCAACGCTGGGACTGCTCTTCGTCAACGTCTCCATCGGTGGCACGCTCACCCACTTCGCCGCTCCTCCGGTCCTGATGGTCGCCGGCAAATGGGGCTGGGGTATGGACGTCATGCTGCAGAAATTCGGCTGGCGTGCCGTCATCAGCTGTTTCGTCAGCACGGTCCTCGTCGTATTGGTTTTCCGTCAGGAACTGAAACAACTGTCACTTCCCGATCACAAGCCCCGCTTCATCCCGCTCTGGCTCACAGGAAGCCATGTTGCCTTCCTCGCCCTCGTGGTCCTCTTCTCACATCACGCGGACGTGTTCTTCGGCGTTCTGATGATCTTCCTTGGACTGGTCACGGCAACTCGCGAATATCAGGACCCGCTGAAGCTCAAGGAAGGTCTGCTGGTTGGCTTCTTCCTTGCCGGACTCGTCACCTTCAGCTCCCTGCAGCGCTGGTGGCTTGAACCGCTCATTGGCAGCATGAATGCAACCTGGCTTTACTACGGTTCCACAGGACTGACCGCGATCACCGATAACGCGGCACTCACGCTGCTGGGTAGTCAGGTTCCAAATCTGTCTGACGCTATGAAGTACGCCCTGCTGGCGGGTGCTGTTTCCGGCGGTGGACTGACAGTGATCGCGAACGCCCCCAATCCTGCAGGCGCCGGTATTCTGCAGTCATCATCAGCATTCGGCGGGGAAGGCATCAGCCCAGGCAGACTTTTCCTTGGAGCACTCATGCCAACAGCACTCGCCATCGCCTGCTTCTGGCTGATCTGAGCTGCCACGAAAAGCTAAAAGTCAATTTGTGCCCGAAGTCCGAACAGATCACTGTGAGCCGTCTCGCGCGCCGACAGGTCTGAAACCGCGTGCACCCAGTTGAACTCCATCTTCGTGTACGCGTTCCAGTACCAGTTCACGCCAACTGTATAATCCGTCAGCCGGCCTCCCGTGACTGTTCCATCGGTCAGATCGAGCGCCGAGAAACGCCCGGCCAGTTCCCATGCGCCCGCCCCGGGACGCTCACCGCTCCCATGAAACGCAAATCCCGTTTTCGGCCTGACCCGATCAATGGTGCCCGTCGCCCGGTCGTAAGGACGATGCTCACCCGTCAAGAACCAGCCAACCTGCGCGTACACGCCCGCCAGCACTGCAGAGCCAGCAGAGGCGGGCAGAAGCGCCGCCATCGCCTCAGACTGAAGACTCAACGGACCTTCCACCCACAGCAGTTCAGAGCCCAGCACGTTGTAGAATGGCACAGTCAGATTCCCCGTCGAAACGAAAAACGGAGTGCCATTCGATCCGCCCGGAACCGCCTGACCGCTGGTTCCAACGGCTCCCGGACCGTTCGCTCCCACAAAGAATTCCGGAATGGTTCGAAAGGACACCGAATCACCCGGAGGCGAATTGAAGAAGTGACCGGCCCCAACATGCAGATAGCGTTCGCCCTCTCGCTCCCACAACGGAAGCAAAGTCAACCGCTCTGCAGTGCCATAGCCACCGTCAGAACTGAGCGTCCCGCCGAACTGGTCCTGCCCCGTCCGAAACACCGATGCCGCCCAAGTGCAGTCCAGCTCATCGTTGTGATCATAAAAGCCCACGCCGATATGACGAAACGGCACAAACGGCTGAAACAAAAGGCTTCGCTCCATGAAGGTCAGGTAGCGAAAGCTGCTCACCGCCTCCAGACTGAATGGCTGCTTCCATTGCCCAATACGCACCGTCCCCAGCAGCGGAATGCCCGTTTTCTCCACCCAGACATCTGTAAACGTCGGGCGACCGAAAAACCCGAAATCCATCTGCAGCATGTAACCGGTCGATTCGCTCACCAGTCCCTTCGCAGATAACCGCGCCCGCCGAAAGGCTGCACCATCCTGAATCTGCCCGTAGGCTGACTCACTTGCCACGTCCTGATGAATCCAGCCCGCATCCGCCTGAAACACACCGTTGACGGTCAGCGCTGGGTATGTTTTTTTCGCGGCCTTCTGCTGCAGATCGGCAACAATTTTTTCCAGATTCGCCAGCCTGTCCTCGGCACCTGATCCAGTATCCTCACCAGACAAATCTGCTGCTGCATCAGCAAATTCCCCTGCCACCTGCTCCGGGCCGCCACCCTCGAACATCGCTGACGGCGACTCCCCCCAAATCACACCCGCTGCTGCCTGAAACACCAGTGCTGCCTGAAGTAAAACTGAATACATACTCCCCTCAACTCAATCAATTCCTGTGCAGGCGACCCGGCATCAGCAACGCCGCACTGATTGTATCGGTCAGACAGAATGAAAAATATTTTCCAAATTTGACGATTATGCCGGCGAACATCCGGTACCTCCCCTGATTTGACCGCCAGCTCACTTTTTCCATTCATTCCAGCACACAGATCTTTCTCCTGGTGACGTTTTTTGTAACATCCGGGTGCTGCCTTTCCCCGAAATCCAGGAAATCCCACCATGCCTGCTCATCCCCACCTTCGCGGCTGTTCCGGTTTTCGTTCCACAACCCGCCGTTCCACCCTGCAGGCTGGTCTGTGCGGCGGGCTCGGCCTGTCGCTGTCCGACCTCCTTCGACTGCAGGCCGAGGATCAGTCCGGGATTTCCGTAACCGCGGGCAGAAAGCTGGAAGCACGGGCAAAAAGCATCATTCAAATCAATCTTCCCGGTGGCTTTCCGCACCACGAATCATTCGACCCCAAGCCCGAAGCGCCGGTTGAATACCGTGGTTCGTTCGGAGTGGTGAAGACGAAAATCGGCGATGTCTTCAGCGACAACCTGCCCCAACTGGCTGCCATCGCCAACCGCACCACGGTTGTCCGTTCCGTCGTCGGCAAGATACCCGACCACAACCTCGCCACTTATCATCTCCACACTGGCTACACGCCCTCGACCGTCATCGACTACCCGCAGATGGGTTCTGTAGTTTCCCACCAGCTTGGCGCCCGCGGCGAACTGCCCTGCTATATCGCGATACCGGGAAAGAATTCATCCAGCGGCGGCACTGGATTTCTTCCCAGCATTCATGGGCCCTTCGAAACCGGCGGAGATCCTGCCACGCAGAAAAAGAACTTCAAAGTCCGCGACTTTTCGCTCCCGCCCGGCACCACCACCGAACAGCTGCAGCGTCGCCGTCTTGTTCGCAACGCTGTTGAAAAGCGAATCCGCGATCTCGAAGCCAGCCCGGTACTGCTTGATACCATGGACGAATTCCACTCCCGCGCTTATTCGCTGCTGACCTCCACCTACGCTCAGCAGGCATTCTCCTTCGAAGGCGAGACCGACGAAACCTTTGCGTTGTACGGCAGCGAAGTGACCGGTGACATCAAAGGACCGGATAATCGACTGCACCCCAAAGGCCTTGCCGAACGACTCATCATCGCCCGCAGACTTGTGGAAGCGGGCGTCCGTTTCGTCACACTGGAGTACGGGTCGTGGGACTGCCACGGCGACGTCCGCACTGCCTGCCTTGATCAGATGCGTCCCTTCGACTACTCCATCGCTGGCCTGATCAGTGACCTCGATCGTCGCGGAATGCTCGAATCCACCATCGTCTGGGTCACCAGCGAATTCGGCAGAACCCCGAAGATCAATCGTGAAAGTGGTCGCGATCACTGGGCCCGCTGCTATTCCATGCTGCTTGCCGGCGGTGGCTTCAAACAGGGCCTCATTCACGGCGCCAGCGACTCCACAGGCGGCGAACCCGTTCGCGACGCTGTGACACTCGAAAACCTCATGGCCACGATCTATCACCAGCTTGGCATCGACGCCAACAAAGAAATTGTCGCCTTCGGAACACGACCGATCGAAATCATTCGCGATGCCGAAGTCATCCAGCCACTGATCGGCTGAATCTCACCAACGTCTTATTCGAAAGGCCGGACCGCATGTCAGTGATCAGCCGCGCAATCCTCGCGCCAGCAATCACCCTGCTTTGCCTCGTCACCCCGGCCCTCGCTGACCCATGGATCGCGGGAGTATCACCGCGGATCATCGGCCGAGGTGTCACCAGCGAGATCGTCATTTCGCAGTGGCAGCACGAAGCAACCCGTGTGCTCTTCTACCCGCACTCCACCGCCGATGCTGTCCCCGCTGCTGCCAACACTCCAGCTCCAGGAATCCGCTGCGTCAGCACTCGCTTCGACTCCGCCAGACAACAGCTCATCTGTCATCTTGAAGTCTCCGCCGACTGTCGACCGGGCGAGTATCCCTTTCGCGTCCTCACCGGCGTCGGGCTGTCCTCGATGGGCACTGTCTTTGTCAGCCCCTTCCCGGTCATCGATGAATCCGAAGTCAAAGCCAACACCAACGATCAGCCCGCAACCGCTCTGACAGTCACCGGAGACATCACCGTCCGTGGTACTCTCTCCAACAGCGCGGCCGACGATATCGACTGCTTCCACGTCACCTGTCGCGCAGGCGAACGGCTGTCGATCGAAGTGGATATGGTGAAGATGGGCGATGACCTTCGCTGGAATCCTGTCCCGGAAGGCTACGACACAGTCGTCGCCATCCTCGATCCTTCCGGAAAACGCATCGCCCTCAACGACGACTCATCACTCAACCGCCAGGATCCGCTGCTGTCCGTCAGAATTCCCGCTGACGGCGACTATACGGTCGTTCTGAGAAGGTCGATGTTTGTGCCGGAAGAGCGGGCTTATGCCATTCACATCGGCCGATTCTTCCGGCCGCTGGCCGCCTACCCGCTCGGTGGACTCGCCGGAAAACCGCTCGAAGTCCAGCTCCTCGGTGATCCGCTCGGTACCGTCCCGCAAACTCTTTCCGTTCCCGAAGTCAGCGGCACCTTCGCACACATTGGCGAAGCACCGCTGCCGCTGCTGATGCGATCCAGCCCCTTCCCGAATGTGCTGGAAGCACCCGGTCAGCAGGAAACCGCTGTTCCCGACGTGCCCGCAGCTCTCAATGGAATCCTCGCTGCACCCGACGAAACAGACCGCTTCAGGCTCACCGTGGCCAAAGGCCAGCCACTGCAGGTTCGAGTCTGGGCAAGCGCCCTCGGGTCTGCTGTTGACCCCTCCATTCGCATCCGACCACTCGATGCGTCCGGATCCCCGGGCCCGGCTGAAATCGAGGTCGACGATGCGTCACTTGCCGAACGTGACATCTTCGGAGCTCAGGGCGACTTTCCCGATGCCTTCGACCCGTCCGTCATCTGGACTCCCAGACTGGACGGCAACTACCTCCTCGAACTTTGGGATCCCCGCGGCGCTGGTGGACCCAACAACGTCTACCGCGTTGAAATCACTCCGCCCGCCAACACTCTGCATCTCGGCCTCTCGTGGGAAGGCTACAAGCCCGAACGCCCGCGTCGCACCTCCCTCTCAATTCCCCGCGGCGGACGCTGGACCGTCAGACTCTCGCTCTACCCCGGTCAGGGCACCAGCATCAACGGACCGCTCGAACTGGCCGTCGAAGGACTGCCCCAGGGAATCCGGATGACATCGCCGCCCCTGCCAGCACTCCAGTCGGTCTGGCCGATGTCATTCGAAGCTGACCCCGCCGCACAGCTCGATGCTTCGCTCATTCAGATAACCGCCCGGCCAGTCGGCGATGCGCGGCCCTTCGTCACTGTCAACCAGCAAAACCTGCAGCGAGTTTCCTATTCACATTATCCATGGCGGAACATTCGCGTCGATCGGTTTGCCGCCGCCGTCAGCGAGCCGGCAGGTTTCGCAGTGGAACTCGATCCCCCAAAACAACCGCTCATGCGCGGCTCAGAACTCACCATCCCCGTCCGCATCATCCGCCAGCCAGGCTGCGATGAACCGCTCGAAATGCAGTGTGAACTCGCCCCGCCAGGTGTCGGTGTTTCACCAGCTGAACTCATCCCCGCCGGTGCCACCGCTGCCAGTCTGACATTGTCAGCCGAAGCCGGAGCACGTCTGGGATCCGCTCCACTGTACGTCATGCTCACCACCACACAGGCTCGCGGTGGCAACACAGCCAATTCCGTTCCTGGCGACAGCATTTATGGTTCCGAACGCATCCGCGTCTCGTCCCCCGTTGTCGCCGTTGAAATTGCCGAAAGCTTTGTGACGCTTGCCAGCGAACCTCAAAGCGTGCGGCGTGGAGAACGGCTGGCTTATCGCTGGACCGTCAAACAGGTGCGACCGTTCCCCGGAAAGGCTCGCGTACGCATCCTCGGACTCCCCGTCGGCATTACAGCCATCGGCCCCGAACCCACCATCGACAGCAGCTCCACAGAAGTCGCCGTTGAACTGGAAGCGACCGATGATGCTCTGCTGGGACTTGTTGGTGATCTCAAGTGTGACGTGCGGTTCTCCGGTGATGGCGAAGAAGTCAGCCTCCGTACCGGTTCAGGAAAATTACGCATCGACCCCAGACTTGCGAAGTGAACAGGAACATGTTGCACACCCCCAATTTCAGCAGGCTCCTGCTGCAAGCCGTCACGACACTCGCACTCGTCATGGCAACCCGGACAGCGTTGTCCGCGGCTCAGGCTGCCGATGGTCCCGCCCCCGGCACGACCACTGTCCCCGCTGCGAACACTGTCCCCGGTTTTCGCCGCGACGTGATGCCGGTCTTCTTTCGTGCCGGTTGCAATTCCGGAACCTGCCACGGTTCAGCTCGCGGCAAAGATGGGTTCATGCTCTCGCTGTTCGGCTTCGATGCCGCTGGCGACTACCGCCGCACCGTTGAAGAGCTGCCCGGTCGCCGCATTAACACAGCCGTCCCCGCCGAAAGCCTGCTCCTCCTGAAAGCCACCGGCGCCGTGCCGCATACAGGCGGCCGGCGGATTGAACCCAACAGCGACCTCGCCCGCACACTGCTCGCATGGATCGAAGCCGGCGCTCCCGATGACGTCGGCTCCATTCCCGACGTCACCGGGATCTCAGTTTCTCAGCCTTCGCTGGTCTTCGAAAAAATCGCTGCCCATGAAAATCTGCACGTCACCGCCACCTATGCCGACGGGTCCACCCGCGATGTCACCACTTTGTCACTCTTCGGCACAAACAATCCCGGAGTCGCGGACGTGGCCGTGGACGGGCGGGTCACTGCCCAAGGACCCGGTGATACGGCCGTGTTCGCTCGTTTCAGCCGTTTCACAGTGGCCGCGGAAGTGATTGTGCTGCCTTCCGATCAGGACTTCGTCTGGCCCAGTCCCCCCGAAAACAATTTCATCGACACCCTCGTCTTCTCCCGGCTGCAGAAACTGCGGATTGTTCCGGCAGAACTTTGCGATGACGAAACATTCCTGCGGCGGGTGACGCTGGACCTTGCAGCGCGACCGCCAACGATTGAAGAGTACCGTGCATTTCTCGCGGACAGTTCCAGTGACAAACGGGCCCGCAAAATCGACGAACTGCTCGCCAGTGAAGACTTCACCGACTACATCACGGCTCTCTGGGGAGAACTCTGCCGGATCAACAGCCAGGACTACACCGGTCGCGCGGATTCGCATAAACCGGCCAACGCGTTTTACTCCTGGCTTCGCGACCAGATCGCTGCAGACCGCCCGTTCGACGAAGTCGTCGCCGACATGGCGACCGCTGTCGGCAGCACAAATACTGACGGTCAGACTGGTCTGTACACCATGTTGATCAAGGACTACAGGCTCAATCCCAAAGTGCTGGCAGCTGACTTCTCACAACTGTTTCTGGGCGTTCGCATGCAATGCGCCGAATGCCACAATCACCCGTTCGATCGCTGGACCATGGACGACTACTACGGTTTCGTCAGCTTCTTCACATGCGTCAAACGCAAATCCGGGAGCGACAGCCGGGACCGTCGCGTCGTTTTTGACCCCACCGCCGCGCCCGCCATGCACGCCGTGGACGGACGCCCGGTCCCCGCGAAGCTTCCCGGTGCCGTAGAACCGGTTGCCGGAACCGGTGACCCCCGTCGAGCACTCGCGGCGTGGATTCGCGAACCCTCCAACGACCTCTTCAATCGCAACATCGTCAACCGCCTCTGGGCGCAGCTCATGGGAGTCGGTATTGTGGATCCGGTGGATGATTTTCGAGCCACCAATCCGCCGGCTAACGGGCCCCTGCTGGACGCACTCGCGACTCGGTTTGCCCAACACGGCCGACGATTGAGGCCAATGATTCGAGATATCTGCAACTCCCGAGTCTACCAGCTGTCCGTCGAACCAACGCCCTCCGGTCGAAATGATCAGCGCCAGTTTTCGCACGCTCGCCTGCGACGCCTTCGCGCCGACGTGCTGCTCGATTCCATCGTCGCAGTCACCGGCGTTCCGCGGTCCTTCCCCAATGCCCCGGCCGGCACCAAAGCGATCAGCTACATCAACCGCAACCACTACTACTCCGCCACCGGCGATTATGTGCTGGATACCTTTGGACAATCCGCCCGGGAAACGGTGTGTGCCTGCGATACCAAAACCGATCCGTCACTCTCGCAGGTCATGCACCTGCTTGTTGGCGATACCGTGGCCCCGCGCGTTCAGGCGGCGGCCTCCAGCGGTGTGCTCAGGAAAATCATCGAAGAAAATCCCACGCCGCAAAGCGTGATTGAAGCCA
>JBJTOP010000181.1:0-3360 GCA_046074645.1 Planctomycetaceae bacterium
GAGGTGGAACACATAAGCAAATGTGTTCTGGCGAAACAGCCGTTCGATGAGTTCTGGATCAGCGATACTGCCTGCGACAAAGTGGACTCGAGACGATTCGGGAACGTTTTCGAGGAAACCTCCGGAAAGATCATCCAAAACGACAATCTGCCTTCCCGCGAACGACGGTTCGCTGAGCAGGTGCCGTGTCAGGTGGGATCCGAGGAATCCAGCTCCGCCGGTGACAAGAATTGAGCTTTGAGACGCCATGTGTGTTCGAACCACCCATCAGGTCGTTGGTTTGAGTTGTGTTGTCTGAACGGTTCAAAGCGCAGCAGGGTGCGCGGCATGGGAAAAAGGCACTTGGAGGTTTCACAAAAAGTGGTCGACTCGGTCTGACGGAAGTGTGGTCACCAACGCCTATGTCATCAGCAGTGCAGGATCACGGCAGCCTCATTGTACCGCGCCTGTGGCTGTTCACACTACAAACCAGTGGTTTGTCGTCAGGAAGATGGCGTTTTTGTCCTGGAAATGGAATGTCCTCGGGAGAAGGATCGTTGCGTGGATCCTGAAAGGAATGACGCTCGGCGTCTCCACGAAGCGACGGGAACTGGAAACCACACTGCACGATCGGGCGCCGTGATGCCGCTCAGGGGGAGATGACAACTTCAAAATCTGAGCCGCGGATGCGCCGCAACTCCTCATGCAGATTCGGGATGCGGGGATCGGGCGTAACAGAGATGGCCCATTCAATGCCGTTATCCGCCACAAGCATCCCGTGGCGCTTAAGCCCTTTCAGGATGGCCTGCACCTGCGTTGAGAACGGACGGACGTCGAAATCCCGACGCAGCCGAAATCGCTCACCCATCCGCGGCAGATTTTCATCAGTCAGCTGACTGGCATAGTGCGTGGCCGGTGCGACGTACGCTCGGCGGGATCGGCGCACCGTGACCCGCAATGCATGCTCCACCTGCCCCCGCTGAAGCTCGTCATATCTCACCACCGCCGGAAAGATGGGCAGCCCAGCGGCGTCTGCCGATGTCCAGCCGTCCGGACGCAGCGCGTTGGAACTCAGATCAAACGACGATGCCTGACCTGCCGCCCAACCGCTTCCGGTCCGCCCGAAGGTGAAGAATTCATACAGCTTCTGATTGACCGGATCCACAATAATCGCATGCCGGTCTCCCTCATACTGAAGTGGTCTTTGCTGCACACGTTCAAGCGGTACAGGCTGCCCGTTCTGCAGCATGTTCCCGGGCCAGCCTTCAATCGGGATGTTCGCAGGAACCGGCCAGGGCCCCGCATCGGATTCCCCAGGATACTCGACAACCGCCACGTCCACTCGTGGCTGATTCGGGGGCACAATCACAAAACTCATGTCCGGGTTGTATCTGAGCGGCTTATCGGCTCCGACGGAGGCGACGATGTTTCGCGAGTTGGGATGAAGCGGCCAGTCTTCAATGGACTGGTTGAAGGCATTGTCTTCCGGAAAGATCTCCATGGCCGAGAGAATGGCATCCGCTTCCGGCGTGTGGAAGAGCACCGGCTGAATGATGGGCGGGAGCGTCTCTGGGCGTTTTGGCCGCTCATCCGTAAACGCCTGTGAGCAGCAGCCTGCAAAAATAGCGAACATCGCGACCGGGACATTCAGACGCTGCATGTTTCGTCTCCGCAGAAACCGTTGAAACCCCAAAACACCAGTCAACAGTAATCGCCGCAAATCCACTGGTCAGACGACCGATTGCCGCGCACTTGACGGGATGTTCACAAAAAGCAGCGCCTGCCGCAAACCGATCGAGCATTTTTCAGGGCGATTCGTCGGTCGCACTCCACCTGTCTGACAGGAGTGACATCACAGCCGGATCCTGCTGGATATCGGTCACATCGAGGCCGTATCGCTGGCGGTTTCCATTCACCAATGAAACAGGACTGCCTCGACTGACCTGGCTCAGCGACATGGCAAGTGTGCGGCGCATCCAGGACAGCATGATCAGCCGGCTCCCGGAGGGACAATCTTCGTGATGCGAAGACCAGGCCGCCGGGAGCGAGCTGCCTGCTTTGCCTGCAGGTATCGATCGGCCGCGATCTGGTCGGACAGCGAATGCTGTTCAACACTTCCTGAATCAACCGACGCCCTGGCAGGCTGCAGAGAAGCCGGCTCTCAAATCGACCGTGCGACGGCAGCAGCAATCCTGAGTGCCGAGACTGCCGCTGCGGTTGCTTTTTATTTCCCGGACGGATTCTGACAGCAGGCGGCGATTCGCGAGGTCTTCGGACGTGTACTGGCACTGGCGGTGGTCGCAATCCTCCGTCAGCTGTTCGGCGAGGGGATGCAGCGTGCGTTCCGCCGGCTGGTCGAGGGTGGGATGACGAAACGGTGTTAAGGACACTTGAGATCGTCTGTCGGATTTCCTGCAGACGCGCCGCATGGCATCTTGCTGCAGCAACTCTGACCTCACGCAAAGGCCCCAGGGCGGAAAGCTGGAAATGTTGGAAATTTGAACCTTCTGTCCTTCCTTTGAGTCTTTGCGCCTTTGCGAGAGACCAACAGTCCCTGAACAAGGGATCGCGGTGAGAGCTGTCAACTGGCAAGCAGAACTGAAACATCCTTATTCGCCCGAATTTACACCGTTTCACCATCCCAGGCATACCCACCCTTCGTGTCGCTGGCTGGCCACATAGGCCTCGGCCGCTTCCCGCTGAGCGTCCAGCGAGTTGGCGACTTGTTCGATAGTCTGAGACCAATGAGAGACCATTCCAGATTACGAGCGTTCGAGCCAGCCGATGAGGTGGCACTTGCGGTGGACCGCAGCACGGCTGCGTTCCCGCCGGAAGAACAGTTCGGATTGAAGTCCCAACTGAGACGTGCGGCTGTGTCAGTTTCTTCCAACATCGTCGAAGGCTGTGCCCGCCACTCGGAGGCCGACTATCTGCGATTTCTGGACATCGCCTATGCCTCAGCCCGGGAACTGGAATACCAGTTGAGCCTTGCCCAACGTCTGGGCTATCTGGGCGAAGAAGACTTTGCATCATTGCTGCAGGCCAGTGTTGAGTCATCAAAAGTCCTTGGAGGCTTGATTCGGTCACTGAGGAGGTAGGCCGCAGACCGCAGGCCGCAGGCTATCGTCTGCAGGCTATGGTCTGCAGCCTATCGTCTGCAGCCTGCCCCACAGTGAGCCGGATCTGGGGCGCGAGATCAACGGCACGGGCGACTGATTCCAAGGAATCGCGAGACTGGCGGCGTATCGCCGCTCGCCGCCTGACCGCTCGTGCGAGCAGTTCCGCTACCGTCCGTAATGCGGCAGTGCGTTGCTGTTCGTGGCATGCAGACTTTTGTAGACTCCCCCGCACGGCTCATCGAATCTGCGTGAAGGGTGGTGT
>JBJTOP010000182.1:0-33310 GCA_046074645.1 Planctomycetaceae bacterium
GGCTTTCCAGCCCGAGCACATCCCTCAAAAACACCCCCGTCTCCACTACCCCGCCACCACCCCCTCACACCATAATCCCACCTGTCCCACTCGCGTCCTTCCAGCCCGAACACTACAACCGTAGCTCGGGCTTTCCAGCCCGAGCCCACCCCTCAAAAACACCCCCTTCTCCACTACCCCGCCACCACCCCCTCACACCATAATCCCACCTTTCCTGGGACCAGCGTCCTGTCACAACAGCCCCAACGGTGGCCCCCTCCATACTCCCGTTGAGTCAGCATCGCAGACCTGCATCCTCCGTGGACGGCAACTCCTCCAGACCCGATTTCGCCTCATTCTGACGCCCTCGGCCAGCTCTGTAGCTCGCACGCTGACACAAGTGATACAACTCACGGTCCGCACGCATCAGCCATCTGCGCCAAGCCCGGGCGTATATGCCCCCGCCGCCGGTTGCTGACCTCAAAGCCGCTGAAACTGTGGGGAAGAAACCCGGCGCTGCCAAAAACGTTGGCGATTCTGGAGTACATCAATTACTATCGTCACTAACTTCAGCATTTTGATCAAGCTCATGATTTTCTGCGCCAATTGACCGGAAGAGGGTTCCGCAGGTCTCAGCTTAGGGCAGATCTTGAGAATTGTGCAATAAAACGCGTGAAAAGGGGCAACAATAGGTTCAACCGCGGGCCGCGCGGCTTCTGAAATCAACGTTGGTTAACCGCCGCCCGGTTGACCGTATCGTTCTACGTGAGAGTGGGTCGCAAATGCGGTATCTTTTGGCGATCGTGCTTCCGCCTGTCGCCGTTCTCCTCTGTGGTCGGCCGTTCCTGGCACTCCTAAACTTTCTGTTAACCTTGTGTCTCTGGATCCCTGGCATGATCCACGCTCTATTCGTCGTCAACTCAAGCTTAGCTAACCAACGCAACACGAAACTCATTCGCGCTATCCAAGGCAGGAAGCGATAGAAACGTCACTCCATTAAAAAGGGTTCTTCACCCGAATCTGTGGGTAAAGAGTGTGGTTTAAAAGCTCCGCTCAGGTTCAGCAAAAGGGGTTCCGCCCCTTTTCGCCTCTAGTTTTGGGAGGAAAGCATCTCGCGGGTCTGTCATGATCCAGTTGCAAAAGAAAGTCCATGACTGGGAGTCCGCGAGATGCAACTGCAAACGATCCTGAACAAGGTCCAGAAATTCAAGGGATACGTGTACGAAAACGTGACGTTGTCTCAGGATGGCAAGAAGCTTGACGGCCTGATCCTCGCCCTGACCAGCGTTCTGTGACAGCAGCCCCAATGGCGGGCCACTTCATCCCCGCATGGTGAATTCGAGTTGAGTCAGCATCGCAGGCATGCATCCTCCGTGGACGGCGACTCCTGCGGACCCGATTTCGCCGCCTCCTGACGCCCTCAGCCCGCTCTGAAGCCCGTACGCTGACACAAGAAGAACAGCTCAAGCTCCGCACGCGTCAAACACGTGCGCCTAGCCCGGGTATCAGCGCAACCTACAGCGCCCCGCCGGGTGCTGACCTCAAAACCGGTGAAACTGCGGGTGACAAAACCGGCGTTCCCAAATCCGAATGTCTGAGTTTTGCTTTGCCGCTCACAGCACTGCCTTAGCAGCCCGTGATGGAAATCAACAGCACAAAATCCTGAATGTGGGCGGATTAACTCACCTGTGTCTCCGCGGCACGCTTGGTTGCCGCAGAATGGACCTGCATGACTGCAGTTCTGGTATCAGCACCGAGTGCATCCAGCAATCGGCTGGCTCGCTCCAGTGTGATGCCGTGGTATTCGTTCCGTTCGTCACGTGACACCTGAGACTCGTGAACACCCAGCCGCTCCGCAAGTTCCCTCTGCGTCATCCCCTGAGAAATTCTCAGGGCGACAAACAGACGCCCCATCCCGTCGAAGTTTCGTATTTCATCAAACTCACCGCGTTTCAGGCGTTCATAGCTCTGAACCTCTTCCTTCAGCTGCAAATGAAACGACTGAATCGGATCCAGAACACGTTTGATTTCTTCTTTTGAAAGGTTGAGTTCTTTCAGTTGTTTTTCCTGCTGTCGAAGACGTTGATACTCGTCTTTCAGACGCTGGACGGCTTCCTGGTATTCTGCTTCGTTACGAATCATCGTTCACCTCCGATTTTGATAATTCCCTTACGCAGACTTTGGCCCCGAGTCAGTCGGAACGCTGATGGGAACTCCAGTTCGTTTCCATGCGTGTCCCGAAGTCCAGACGACTGGCCAACATGCGGATACAGTTCCACTCGGTAAACATGCCACATCGGTAATTGACGCTTGGAGAACCCACGGCAAGCCCTTCGAGCCGACGGATCCCACGTCCAGACTTTGTGTGGATCGATGAGATTCAGGTCTCGTTCCAGATGACCGCTGGCCAGATACTGCAAATCGCATTCAAAGTATCCGTCGATGTCATTCGGATGGCATTTGTCCTCAACAAACGAGCCGTCCACGTAAATCTCAGAAATCCCAACTTGCCACAGCTGGCGACAAAGAACCCCGAGGTTCTCCACAAGGTGCATTCGCCATCCCATATCCCAGCCCGGGATCTCCGCCTTTCCGGCCGGACCATTTACCAGCAGACTGTCCTGCAATTCAGCCAATGTGAGGACGTAGTCACCTGCCGGAAGCAGTCCGTCGCCATTGAAAGCCAGAATTGGTGGAGAGGCAGTCATAGATCAAAGATTAGTCGTGTGTGACATATATGTCAAGCAGTTCATTCGTGTCATGCATTATCGTCGAGCAGGCAGCGAACAAAACGCAGATTTCCGAGACTCGTCGCTCCGAAAGATTTCTGATTGACGCACCGCGGCGGTGCATGGGAGTGTTGCTCCTGAGATTTCAAACACTTGGCAGGAATTGCCATTGGCAATCGGATGGGAGACTCCAACGAAGCGGTATGGCGGCAACAGTTATTGGGTTCATCAATCAGAAAGGCGGGTGTGGGAAGATGCTTCAGATTGATTTGGCAGAGGCCGACGTGCCATATGTGGACGCCAACGGATTGTTTGCCGATTTCCACGCCCTGCGACACACTTATATTACCAACCTTGCAAGGAACGGCGTCTCCCTCGTGACCGCTCAGAAGCTTGCTCGGCATTCAACGCCGATGCTGACGGCCCAGAGGTACACTCACATCGACCTTCAGGACCAGAAAGTCGCGGTAGACCGGCTACCTTCATTGCAGCGCCCATTGCAGCGCGCAGGTGACTTTTCAGGTCGCGAGGTGGCAACGGATGGCACTGAAACAGAGTCGGCCACCAATGAAGAAAACCCTGAAATTCCAAGCAAAAATGCAGGAAAATCAGGGTTTCATGAGCGGAGAGACAGGGATTCGAACCCTGGGTACCCGTAAGGGCACTCCGGTTTTCAAGACCGGTGCAATCGGCCGCTCTGCCATCTCTCCGGGGCGGATATTACGGGGCTCGGGCGAGGTTGTCAACGAGTTTCCGGTGGCGATGTTTCAGCTGTGGTGCACTGCGACTTTTGTGAGGGTTGGGTTGCGGGGGAGGGGGTGCTGTCAGGCCGACCGCGAAAGTCTCGTGCGGCGAGTCTGTGTCGCTGGAGGATTCGGTGCCGTCCCTGACGTGACAGCCCGGCAGGTTCAGGTCCACCATCGCCAGCCCTGCCGGCTGCTCACGCATCAGCCGGATGGCTTCGTGCCTCGATGCTGCCGTGATCACCTGATAACCGGAGTTTCTGCGCAGTGCAGCGGTGGATGTGCGGTATAGTGGCTCATCATCAACGAGCAGGATCGTTTGCATTCGCCCAGGCATTGGCATCATGCGGTCCTCCGGTTTGCCGGAATTCCAGCGCGAAACTCCGTTCCCACCCCTTTGCGTGTGCTGTATTCGATTGTCAGCCCCAGCCGCTGCCGGCCCTCCCAAAACCAGCCGGTCAGCGGGGCCATTCTTTTTCTGTGGACGCTTCGCCAGCGGCTGGTTACTCAAGCAGTTCAGGGCGAACCTGGCCGCTGCCGCTGATTCGCAGTGGCCGACCGTTTTTGTCGGGGATTGTGGTTTCGTCTCCATAGCCCAGCAGGTGATAGGCCGTGGCCTGCATATCTTTGGGGCTGATGGGGGTGTCGGCGACGTCTCCGCCCAGAGCATCCGTGGCGCCGACGATTCGGCCGCGGGCCATGCCACCGCCGGCGAAGACGCTGGAATAAGCGCGGGACCAGTGATGACGAGCTCCGCCGGCCGGACCGGAATCAATCTGTGGGGTTCTGCCGTGCTCGCTGGTGCAGAGCACGAGTGTATCGTCGAGGAGTCCTCGGTCGTCGAGATCTGCGATCAGTGCAGAGAAGCTTTGATCGAAAACTGGGAGCAGATAATTTCGCAGCCGCGGGAAGTGGTTTGAATGCGTATCCCAGACGCTGGCACCATGGGGGCCGAAGGGATCCCAGAAGACAGACACGAATCTGGCACCGGCTTCGACAAGTCGGCGTGCTGCGAGGCATGACTGTCCGAAGAGCGTCATGCCGTAACGTTGTCGCATTGCGTCTGTTTCGCGCTGGACATCGAGTGCCTGGCGGATGCGATGGGATCCGATGAGTGAAAGAGCGCGGGACTGCTGGTCGTTCCAGCGGCCAGCTTCGGCGACGCTTTCCAGAATCGGCCGGGTGCTGTCGAATTGTTTCAGCAGATGCAGTCGAGCATCGAAACGCTGCCGCGACATGGCCTCAGGCAGTTCGCAGCCGGAGGCGAGTTCGAAGCGGCCGTCGGGGGTGATGCCGGCGTGCGGGTCGAGCACGAGTTCCTTCTGGGAGTCGGCGTTGAGTTTTGGGACGTGTGTTGTGCCTGTGCCGGAGAAGTCTGTCCAGAATGGATCCAGGCCATCACCCAGAAAAGCGCCATAGGGTCCCGCCTGAGTGGTTGATGTGCCTCTGGAACAGAATTTCCATGGGAGTCCGACATTGCGGGGCAGTGCAGGCGGTTGATGAGTTGCCCGGGAATCCAGATAGTCAATCACGGAACCCATGAACGGCCACTGTTGAGGATCGCGTGGTGCTGTTTCGAGCGGGATGCTGTAATTGGGCATGCCGGTCATGACATAGGCGCAGCAGTGAATCGGGTATTCGTGGGTCATGGACCGCACAACGGTGAGTCGATCGGCGATTCGGGCGATTTGAGGAAGTCCTTCAGAAATCTGCAGACCCGGGACAACCGTGTCAATGGCCCGCAGTTCCCCCTGAATTTCGCGAGCGGCCAGTGGTTTGGGGTCGAAGGTTTCGTGCTGTGGCGGAGAGCCGAAGAGGAACACGAAGATGCAGGCTTTGGCCCGGCCCTGGCTGAAGCGGCGGGGAGCGGCGCTGGAGGCTGGGGTGCGAGCAGTTGCGGCGCTGCTGCTGCAGAGCCCAAGGGCGCTGACGCCACCGATCTGCAGCAGATCTCGGCGAGTAACACCGCTGCACAACCGCTTGCGGCTTCCGGTTAAATGCAGCATCAGATCGCTCCGCAGGGGGTGTTGCAGCTTTGAAAATCAGGGCATCGACACAATTGAACAACTTAGACCGCCGGCCGCCGGGACATACGTCTTCCCGGCATAGTCCATGACCATGCGGTCTGCGTTAAATCGCCATCCGAGTGTTCGGATGGCCCGTTTCATTCTGGAAATCCATTCCTGTGGCAGGTCGTCCCTGTCACGGCTGTAAAACAGTGGAATCACCTGTTGCGTGAGCACTTTATAAAGGTCTTCGCCGTCGCGGGTGTCCTGCAGTTCCTGATTTGAGTGAATGCGGCCGTTGCCGATCGCAAACCCGTTCTGCCCATCATAAGCCTCGGCCCACCAGCCATCAAGAATGGAGCAGTTGAGGCCGCCGTTGAGGACGACCTTCTGGCCACTGGTGCCGGAGGCTTCCAGCGGTCGCCGCGGGTTGTTCAGCCACACGTCCACTCCCTGAACGAGATACCGTCCCATGTCGATCGAATAGTTTTCGAGGATCAGGACGCGACCGCGGAAGGGTTCCTGACGTGCCAGTCGGAAGATTTGCTGGAGCATCTGTTTTCCGCGGTCATCCGCCGGATGGGCCTTGCCAGCGAAGATGAACTGCACCGGACGATCGGTATCAGTAATGAGTCGGGCGAGGAAGTCGAGGTCCCGCAGAATCAGATCGGCTCGCTTGTAGGGGGCAAAACGTCTGGCGAAGCCGATTGTGAGTGCCTGCGGGTCGAAGAGATTCTGCAGGTCGCGAATCACACCGGGCTCTTCACCACGGCGCAGAGCCTGATCCACAGCCTCGCGGCGAGCGTAGTTGATCAGTCGCAGCTTGAGTGCCGAGTGCACTTCCCAAAGTTCACCGGGTTCCACTCGTTCAAAGCCCTTCCAGACATCCGCTTCCCCGGAACGCTGGTGCCAGTTTTCCGGGAGGACCCTGTCGTAGAGGACTCGCATCTGCGAGGCGAGCCAGGTGCCAACATGCACTCCGTTGGTGATGTGGCCGATCGGCACTTCCTCGACGCTGCGCCACGGCCAGAGACTGGCCCACATTTCGCGACTGACGACGCCGTGGAGGCTGGAGACACCGTTGGCCATGCGACACAGTCGCAGCGCCAGCACGGTCATGCAGAACAGCTCGCCGCCGTTCTGCGGATCCACTCGACCAAGACCCATCAGGCTGTGCAGGCCGAGCCCCAGAGCATCGGCAACGGGGCCCAGATGTTCGTCCATCAGACCCTGATCAAATCGGTCGTGTCCTGCGGGCACCGGTGTGTGGGTGGTGAAGACGCTGCCGCCCGCCGTGAGCCGCATTGCACGTTCGAAGGAGAGCCCCTCGTCATGCATGCGCTGGCGAATGACTTCCAGCGGAGCAAAGGCGGAGTGGCCCTCGTTCATGTGGATCACGCTGGGCTGGATTCCCATGGCTCGCAATGCCCGAACACCACCGACCCCCAGCAGCAGTTCCTGGCGAATTCGCATGCGCTGGTCGCCACCGTAGAGTCGTCCGGTAAGCTGTCGGTCGGCTTCGGAGTTTTCGATGATGTCTGTGTCGAGCAGAAAAAGCTGAATGCGGCCGACGGAGAGCTGCAGCACGCGGGCATAGAAGCTGCCGGTGCGAGTTTCCACGGAAATCAGCAGGCGACCCGCAGGGCCCTGGACTTCCTTCAGGGGCAGCAGATCACTGGGCAGCCGCGGATATGATTCCTGCTGCCAGCCATGGACGTCAATCGCCTGAGTGAAATAGCCTTCGTGGTAGAACAGGCCGATACCGACGAGGGGCAAACCGAGGTCTGAGGCGCTTTTGAGGTGATCTCCAGCGAGGACTCCGAGTCCACCGGAGTAAATCGGGAGCGATTCATGCAGGCCGAATTCTGCGGAGAAATAGGCCACTGGGCCCTGACCGAGAATTGATGCGTGGGTAGAGCCCCAGGCGTCTGATCGCTCCATGTAGTCCAGAAAGCGGCGGTAGGCCCAGTGAATGCGGCTGTGGAGTACGGCCTCTCGAGCACGCTCTTCGAGTCGTTCCGGTGGGTATGCCTCGAGGAGTCGTACGGGGTTGTGACTGACGGATTCCCAGAGCACCGGGTCGATGAGTCGGAAGACGTCGGTGGCGTCCGGGTCCCAGCTCCACCAGAGGTTTTGTGAGAGTCGAGTGAGTTTTTCGTGGAGAGACAGCTGTGAGGATTTTGCAGCGGAAGACATGCCTGACCCAGTCAAAGAGAAACAACACGCCGACCATCGAAACAAAAAAACCTGCCCGAAGGGGGGCAGGTTTCGAATCCTTAGCCGAAAGAGCCGGCCCGTTGGAAAGCGGAGCCGTCAGGAGAGCTTGACGTGCTTGCGTTTTGCCCGTCGTGCTTTGGAGCTTGCGGGACGCTGGCCGTGGTTGGCCTTTTTAAGCTTACGGTGAGTTTTAGCCATGGTGGAAACCTTTTGACCCGAAACAGCAATTTTTGCACGGCTGAACGCAGCTTCGGATACGCGTGTGCCGGTTGTTGACGAAACGCAGTATGCTACAGGGAAGATCGGTCAGAGCAAATCACGGAATCTGAAGGCGGGGACAAAATTCTGGTTTTTCGGAGGAAGAGACGGGAGAACTGCTATTTTTCCCGACGTAAAACCCCCTTTTGAACCTCTTCCACTACCTTCGCCAGAACAGCAGCGTCTTTCGACTGAATGACATGGGCAATACGGGATGCGGGCACCTTCATCCGCGTCATGATCTCTTCGGCTGCTTCCCACATTTTCGCCTGTTTTTTGGGCGGTGAGAGGTAGAGGTTTGTGACGAGTTCCGCGAGCCGCTGCTCGTCCATCTGATCGCGGTTCTCGTAGAACCGCTGGATCACCTTCTGCTGATAGGCCGAATACTGTCGATCGGTCATTTTCGTCACTCCTGCGGCAGCGGCAGAATTTGCCGCTGCTGCGACGAACTGCATTACTCCGCGAACACCAGAGCCTTCAGATATTCGCGGTTCAAACGGGCGATGTGGGAAACGCTGATTTCCGCCGGACAGGCAGCTTCACACTCGGAAGTGTTGGTGCAGGAACCAAAGCCTTCGCGGTCCATTTGAGCCACCATGCTGAGCACGCGAGTGGCACGTTCGGGCTGGCCCTGTGGCAGGATGGACAGCTGCGAGACCTTGGCGGAGACGAACAGCATGGCGGACGCATTTTTGCAGGACGCGACACAGGCACCGCAACCGATACAGGCGGCCGCATCCATCGCCACTTCCTGCCTGCGACCGGGCACAGGAACGCTGTTACCGTCCGGGGCGTTGCCTGTGTTGACCGACACAAAGCCTCCGGACTGGATGATCCGGTCGAAGGCGGAGCGGTTGACAACGAGGTCTTTGACGATCGGGAATGCCTGAGCGCGCCACGGTTCGATGGTGACAGTTTCACCGTCGTTGAAACGCCGCATATGAAGCTGGCAGGTGGTGGTACCACGGTCAGGGCCGTGGGCCTGCCCGTTGATCATCAGGCTGCAGCTTCCGCAGATTCCTTCGCGGCAGTCATGGTCGAAGGCGACAGGTTCTTCACCTGACGCGATGAGCTGCTCGTTGAGAACATCCAGCATTTCGAGGAACGACATGTGGGTGCTCACGCCGTTCAGCTTATAGTCGCGAAAGGCCCCGGGGGCATTCGGTCCGGGCTGCCGCCAGACGCGGAGAGTGAGGTTCAGTGAATCAGAGCTCATGTTACTTGTAGCTCCTCGTGGAGGGCTTCACGTTTTCGAAGACCAGCGGTTCCTTGTGGAGCACCGGTTCGCTGCCGGGTGCTGTTGTTTCCCAGGCAGCCACATAGCTGTAGAGGTCGTCTCTTCGTGCGGCTTCGCCGTCCGGAGTCTGGTACTCTTCACGGAAGTGGCCACCGCAACTTTCTTCGCGGTGCAGAGCATCGACAGCGAGCAATTCTGCGAATTCCATGAAGTCGGCGACGCGGCCTGCCTTTTCGAGACTTTGATTGAGCGAATCGCCGGTGCCGAGGACGCGGACGTCCTTCCAGAACTGTTCGCGAAGTTCGCGGATTCTGGGGATGGTGGCTTCCAGTCCCGAGCGGCTGCGAGCCATACCGCAGTAGTCCCACATGAGCAGCCCGAGTTCGCGGTGGAACGAATCCACACTGCGGCGACCGTTGACTTCAAGCAGCCTTGTGAGGCGCCCTGACGCGTCCTGAACTGCTGATTTGCAGGCCGCGTGGTCTTCGGCAACTTTCGGGAGTTTTGTACCGGCGAGGTAGTCGCCAATTGTGTAGGGGATCACGAAGTAGCCGTCGGAGAGGCCCTGCATCAGAGCGCTTGCCCCGAGCCGATTAGCACCGTGGTCTGAGAAGTTGGCTTCTCCGAGCACGTACAGACCTGGAACGTTGCTCATCAGATTGTAATCCACCCACAGTCCACCCATGGTGTAGTGGACCGCCGGGTAAATTCTCATCGGGACCTTGTAGGGGTCTTCAGCTGTGATCTTGGCGTACATGTGGAAGAGGTTGCCGTACTTCTTCCGCACGACGTCTTCGCCATCGCGGACGATTGCATCGCGGAAATCGAGGTAAACGGCAAGGCCGGATTCTCCGACGCCATAGCCTGCATCCGTCCGCTCCTTGGCTGCTCGCGATGCGATGTCACGAGGGGCAAGATTACCAAATGAAGGGTAGCGGCGTTCAAGGTAGTAGTCGCGTTGGTCGTCCGGGATCTGGCTGACGGGGCGGCTGTCACCCTTGTTCTTCGGCACCCAGACACGGCCGTCGTTTCGCAGACTTTCGCTCATGAGCGTCAGCTTTGACTGGTAGTCGCCGCTGACGGGGATGCAGGTTGGATGAATTTGAGTATAGCAGGGGTTTGCGAAGAAGGCTCCGCGACGATGACACCGCCAGGAGGCAGTGACGTTGCAGCCTTTGGCGTTTGTGGAGAGATAATAGACGTTGCCGTAACCACCTGTGCAGAGCACGACTGCATCAGCCGTGTGAGTCTCCAGCTGACCATTTTCGAGATTGCGGACGACGATGCCGCGGGCTGCTCCATCGACGACGATGAGATCCAGCATTTCTCGGCGGGCGAACATTTTGACTTTGCCGACGGCAACCTGCCGCATGAGCGCCTGGTAGGCTCCCAGCAGCAGTTGCTGGCCGGTTTGGCCGCGACAGTAGAACGTTCGGGACAGTTGTGCGCCACCGAAGGAGCGGTTTGCCAGCGTTCCGCCGTACTCGCGGGCGAAGGGGACGCCCTGAGCGACACACTGGTCGATGATATTGTTGGCGACCTGTGCGAGCCGGTAGACATTGGCTTCGCGGGCGCGGTAGTCACCGCCCTTGATTGTGTCGTAGAACAGTCTCCAGATGCTGTCGCCGTCGTTGGGGTAATTTTTGGCGGCATTGATGCCTCCCTGGGCAGCGATGCTATGGGCACGCCGGGGGCTGTCCTGGAAGCAGAAAGCCTTCACGTTGTAGCCCAGTTCCCCCAGCGATGCTGCGGCGGAACCGCCCGCGAGACCTGTGCCCACGACAATGACGCTGTACTTCCGCTTGTTCGCGGGATTGACCAGTTTCAGGTTGAACCGATGCTTGTCCCACTTTTGTTCAAGTGGACCCTCGGGAACCCGCGAGTTCAGAGTGTCGCCTGCCACGCGAAACATCGCACTACCTCAGTTCTCACAGAGAATTCCAACGACGTAATTCTACGTTCACTAAGACTGAAAACCCAGTGCCCAGACAACGAGGCTGATGAAGCCGCCAGCAATCAGCCAGGCGACGGTAATTCCGGTCGCCTTGAAAACAAAATTCCAGTTTCGCTGGTTCAGGCCCAGGGTCTGGAATGAACTGCGAACACCGTGGCTGAGGTGGATGCCAAGGGCCACCAGACAGATCACGTAAATTGCGGCATGCACGGGGTGGGAAAGCACCGCTTTTACCGCTTCGTACTCGTTTGAAGCAACGCCGTCCACCATTGCCGCCGAATAATCGACGTCGAAACCTTTTTTGAACTTCATATCTGTGATGTGGATCACCAGGAAGATTCCGACAAGGACTCCCGTGACCATCATCCACGAGGACGCGCCGCCTGCGGGCAGCACAAACAGGCCCTGCTTCGTCTGTTTTGTCGCGTAATCAGTGCGGCGGGCAAGCCGATTCATCGAGGCGGTAGAAAACGCCAGTCCGATGTGCAGAGCAAAGGTGGCAAACAACCCGATTTCAGCCGCCGCCAGCAGCGGTCCGAGACTGTGCAGCTTTTCGGCGTAGGCGTTAAACACCTGAGCGCCCGCGTACAACTGCAGATTGCCACCGAGGTGCACAATCAGAAATGCCACCAGCGACGATCCGCTGACCGCCATCAGAAATTTCTGTCCCACAGATGTGGACAGCGAACGGACCACCGGTCTGAGTCCCGGAACGGACGACAGCAGTGCGGCGGGTAAGCTGAGAAGACGCAGCAGAGCGTTCAAGTGGCACGCTCCTCCTGGGAAAAATCGCAAGGATCCTGGAATGAATTCGTCAACCACCAATCGGCTGAAGAACTCGCACGGGATTATAGGTTCAGCGGACGGAACTGCAATCAGCCGAATCGCGGCAGGTTTCGCCCGGAATTTCGGCCAACTTCATTTGTTCCCGATTGATTTACGGCCCCGGTTGAATCCGATGTGCCCGGGACCAAACCGCCGCAATGGTGATGAGTCGAACAGGGAATCGCAGGTGTTCCCGAAATCGAGAATGGAAGGTCAGCGATTCTTGAGGAAGGCGAGTATGTCGGCCATCTGTTCGACGGTAACGTCCCTCTCGATGCCTTCCGGCATGAGCGATTTGCTGGTGGTTCGCAACTCGTCGATTTCAGTTCGGGGCACTGTGACTTCACGGCCTTCGGGTTGGCGAAGTGTGATGGATTCTGAGTTTTCGGCGGCGAGGAGTCCATTCAGGAGACGCCCGTCGGTGGTGACGACGACGTATTCTGAGAACTGGGGATCCACGCGTCGATTGGGATCGAGGATATCGTAGAGCAGTGCGTCGCGGGCTCGAGCGCGTGTGTCGCTGATGTCGGGTCCGACATTTGCGCCCACCCCGCCGATGCGATGGCATTTGCTGCAGGTTTTCTGGAACACCAGGGCTCCGGCGCTGGCGTTGCCATCGACAGACAGAGCTTTTGCGTATTGTTCAGCAACGGCTCTGCGATCGGCGGACACGGTGCCTCCGAAGAGTTTTTCAGCGAGTGCGCGGAGGGCAGGTTCGGGGTGTTTGAGCAGATTCAGTCGCTGATCGATCGAAGCCGCCGAGGCCGGAATCGCTCCGGCCTGCATTTGATTGAGCAGTTCCAGAGTGGATTCGCGGCGGGACAGGAGCAGATCGAGTGCGGCAGAGCGGGCAGCCGGGGAGAGCTCTGGCCATGCGGCGAGTACGAGGCTGGTGGATTCCGGCCGGCCGCTGCGTCTGAGTGCTTCCACGGCGGCGCGCTGGCAGGCCGGGGATTCGCCGCTGGAAAGGAGCGGAGTCATGGCGGTGAGGAGCTGTTCGGGAGGCAGCTGAGGAAGGAGTTCCATGGCAGCGAGCCGATCGGTATCTGAGCGGGAGCGGTCGGTGACGATTGCTGCGGATGTTTCCAGAACTTTTGAGATGGCTCGGAAGGAGTCAGCGGCAGCTGTCGGCGGGGCAGCGAGCAGTGCCGGGAGAGATTTTGGCAGAGCCGGATCGGTGCCGCGCGGCAGTCCATCGGCCAGACCGGCAACAATGGCTGTCTGCCACCACTGGCCGGCTGCATCGGGTCCTGCGATGAGTTCTGCCAGCGGCAGCACTGCAGCCTGACCACCCCGGGCGGCTGCGGTTGCAGCAAGCTGTCGCAGGAAGGTTGTGGGCGGGGCAGGTGCGGGACCGGATGCAGGTGCGGTTGTCTTTGCTGTCGCCTGGCTGACCACTGCGTCTGCTGCGACTGCGGCGAGTTGGGGGGCTCCAAGAAGCAATGCGCGCTGCAGCCAGACGTCGCCACTGACCGCAGCAGCCTGGACGGCGGAACTGGCATTTGGCGCTGACTCCGGCATTCGCAGCAGTGCTGTGAAGGCAACTTCGGGTGATTGATCAGCCGCGAGTTTGGCGAGGAGTTGCTGGAGTTCGGAGGGATTGACTTCTGAGGGATGAGCAGCGATGAGTTCGGCGATCAGTTTTGCGGCGTCGCGACGGATGGTGTGGAATTCGTCAGCAGCGGCTGTAATGACGTCGTCGGGCGTGAGCTTTTGCAGTCCGTGCAGACACCAGAGTGCGTGCAGTCGTCCCAGTGGAGCAGAGGTGCTGGCGGAGTTTGTGTTGGAACGCAGCAGGAGTTTGCGGAGGCGGGGTTCCAGATCGGTCCGACCTGCATCGACGATCAGGCGTTGAGCCAGCATTCGTCGCCAGCCGTTGGTATCGGTCAGCAGTTGCAGGAGTTCGTCGTCGGTTTGTGGTGAGATGAAAGGGGCAGGGATGTTGAAGTGGGAGTCTGGTGTGATGCACCAGATGCGGCCACGATCTTCACCGGCACGCCAGTTCATTTTTTGGGCAACGTCCTCCGGGACAAACTTGGGATGTTCGACCCAGAGTCTGTACATGTCGGCAAGATACAGTTCGCCGTTGGGGCCGGTGGCGAGGCTTGCGGGACGGAACCAAGTGTCAGTGGAGGTGAGAAAGTCCAGTTGTTCGCGGCCACGTACCGCGGTCAGTCCCGCGCCGTCGGACTGAATGACGGAGCGTGTAACGAGGTGTCCGACTGGCTCACAGACAAACACCAGGTGGTCTGAATGTTCGCCGAACAAACCGCCGCGATAGGCCGTGACACCACAGGCTGAGGTGTGGGTGCCTGCATGGGAAAGCCAGTTGCTTTTCATGGTGACAGCGGGGTAGACGCGAGTCTTTTCGCCGGAAGGTCCCACATCGGTGTGTCCACTGGAGACACCGGCGAAGGCGTTCTGGCCTGTCTGGGCCAGACTAAAAACATCGGTCATGATGGGGTTGCGATTGGAACTGAAGAATCGCCGGCCAAAGGCGTCAATGGTATTGCCAAACTGACCTGCACCGGCCACCGCTTCGAACCGCATCGTGCGCGGGTCAAACCGGAAGTCCACTCGCGGAATATCCACGGCTGCGGTCGATTCGAAACCTGGACGAACGCACCGCACTTTGCCGTGGCCGTAGGTGAAATAGATCCAGTTATCGAGGCCACGACGGGGGCAGCCGATCTGCATTTGAGGATGCGCTGGGATGAAGCCATCAAACCACGGTTCAATCCGGTCTGCAACGTTGTCGCTGTTGTCGTCCGGAAGGTAGACAATCTGAGTTTCCGTGCAGGCCAGAACGCCGGTGCCGAAGGCCATCACGCTGTGACAGAACTTCAGATGATCGGCGAATACAGTTCGACGGTCAAAGCCGTTTTTTACGTCGGTGTCTTCGAGGAGCACAATGCGTGAGAGGGCAGGGGAGTCTGGCTCAGCCGGCCCGGTTGGGTAGTCAGAGTATTCGGCCACGAACATCCGACCGCGGTGATCAAAGTCGATGCCCACGGGGTCGAATACAAGCGGTTCTGAGGCAGCGAGGGTGATTCGGTAACCCTCTTCAAGCACAAAGCAGGCTGCAGAGTCTTCGGCCGACTTTGGTGGATCCGTGGGCTGATCAATCCAGTGTCGCCCACCCCGCTGCTGTTCCACCGAACGGACCAGTTCGTCGGCCGCAGTTGATACCGTTGTGGTCGCCAGCAAACACACAAGCATCCACCGCATTGGGAGTCTCCCATCGAGAAAAGTCGCAGACTGGTTGGTTATGTCAGGAGTTAATACTGTAGTCCTGACAGAGGCAAATTCCAAGTGCGGAGTCGGATGGCGGCGTGCGGAGGGACTGGTCAGGCGGGACTGAAGCATTTCAGTTTGCCCATTCTTGCGCCGCTTCACCAATCCTCAGGCAAGACTGCACTTTCACTGCGAGTCCACGCTTGCACAGACTCGCCCTGCTGGCGAGACTCACTTCTGAATTGGTTGCATACGATATTTCCCGACACACGTCGCTGTTTCGCGTGGGCGAGACTCCTGCTGTTGTCCGTCCCTGCCGCTCAAAGCCTGCCTGCCTGGAAACTGCTCGCAATGACCAAAGAAGAAATCATCGAAATCGCTCCTGTGCGAACGGATTCCGGCACTGAGTGGGTTGATCTGAGCGAGGACCTGCGGGGACGACTGGGTCCCGGTCCATTTCCGGGCGTCTGGCACCCATTCCGATCGTTCTGGTGGTGCCTGCACATTGGCTTCGGTGTGCTCTGCATCGTGCTGACGCTCGCTGTGCTCGCGGCCATCCCCGCACTGAACGTGCTCGCACTGGGCTACCTTGTTGAGCCACAGCGGCGGGTCGCTCTTTCCGGGAGACTGCGAGATGGCTTCCCTCTGATGATCCTCGCACCGCGGCTCGGCATCATGTTGATCTGCGTGCTGTTATTTCAGCTGCCGCTGCGTTTCCAGGCGACTCGAGTCAGCGATGCAATGGTGCTTCTTGGGCCAGACCATGCGCGGACTCAGTCCTTTGCCACAGCACTCACCGTGATGCAGTGGCTCATCGGTACTCATCTGGTGCTGGCGATTCTGAACGGGAGCACTCTCAGCTGTTACCTGCGGCCCATTCGCAATCTGCGTCGGGGTCTGAAGCTGCTGCTGACCTCCGGCGGTCGCAGCGAGCTGGCAGCGGGGATTGATCTGGTGATCAGTATTCTGCAGCCGCTGCGGCACTTTCTGGCTGGACTTCGTGCTTATTTCGGAGCTGTGATCTGGCTGATTCTCCCCGCGTCACTGCTCGTCGCCTACTCGCCTCCCGATCGCGTCAGACCCGTGTTCGGACTGCTGGCGGCCCTTGGAGTTGTGCTGATGATTCCCGTGGTAGCATGGCTGCCGTTTTTGCAGGTGCAGCAGATCGTCGCCGGGCGCTTCCGGGCGATTCTGGCCGTTCGCGAAGTTCGTCGACGAATCCGCACAGCCCCTTTTGCGTGGATGTTCAGCACCATTCTGTTCTGCGCAATGACTTTGCCGCTCTACCTTGGCAAAGTGCGTTTGCCACCCACAGACGCGCTACTGATTCTGACGCCGGTCTTCGTGGTGCTGATCTATCCTGCTCGTCTGGCGGTTGCGTGGGCATGGCATCGTGGCGGTCGTCCCGCTCCGACGCGCTGGCTCTACCATGTTGTGGCAAGGCTGATTATGATTCCTGTTCTGGCTGTCTATGCCATCTTTCTGCTGCTGACGCCAACGATCAGCGAGCTGGGTCGAGCAGCCCCGTTTGAAAATCAGGCATTCCTTGGCCCGCTGCCCACTGCTCAATGGGGACAACCACGACGGCAGTCAACGGCCTCGCGAGAGTCGCAGCAGAACAACAAAAACGCCACCGGCAAAAACAGCAGTCAGGAGCAGCAGAGGGCCGATCAGCCCGGGCCAGACTCGAAATAAACTGTCCGACAACCACGACTGCAGCAAACACAGCGGCGCCATTCCCAGTGCTGTTGCGGACATGACTGTCCAGAGCGGAATTTGACTTAGACCCGCTGCCCACGAGACCAGATCGCTGGATGTCAGTGGATTGAGCCTCAGGAGAAGAATTACCCAGAACCCGTGACGCGATAAGCGGCCCTGCAGCGTTTTCAGCCGACCCACGGAATCCGCGTCCTGCACCAGACGCCGACCCAGACGCCGCGCCAACAGGCAGGAGATGCCGGCACCCAGGACGTTGCCCGCGAGTGCCAGTAAACCGCCGGGAATCGCGCCAAAAATCAAGCCACCAGGTGCATACAGGAGCAAACCTGGAATCGGAGCGACCACCACTTCGATGGTCACAAACAGCAAATAAGCGATCGGCGCCCCGGGACCGAAACCGCGGAAGTAGTCCTGCAGAATTCGAACCCGTTGTGCAGCTGCTGAGGTCTCACGCCACTGCGAGATCGGAAACTGCAGCAGACACCACGCGATCAACATCAGCAGCGCAGGGATGGCGATCGCTGCGAGATACCTGGGCCACCGAAGGGGCTGGTCAGGCACAGAATCAGACCGCGTTTCAGGGGATGACGGCACAATGATCCAGTCGACGAATGAAAATGTTCCGATACCAGACTTCGCTGCCGTGATCAGTGAGCATCAGCTTGCCGGTGTGATTTCTGCCAAAACCTTCCTGACCACGAAACTTACTGTCCTTCACCGCTGCCGCAAAGTGTTCCGAATCGTCCCGTTCGTCGATCACGAGGTTACCGTTCATCCAGTGCCGGATACGATGACGCTGCACAATCACTCGCCCCACACTGTATTCGTTCAGATCCAGATATCGCCGACTGAAAATCGGCTGCGACTGGTCTACAAGGTCGTAGAGCGAAGCTGTGTAATGCTCGGCTGACATTTTTGGAAACGCAGCATCATCCTGAATTTGATATTCCGGTCCCAGCCAGGACTTTCCGTACTGCATCACGCGGTATTTGATTCCGCTGTTGCCCTTCGCCGAAATTTTCCATTCGAACCACAAATCAAAGTCTCCGAAGTCTTCTTTCGACAGCAGATTGCCACCGCGCCCCGCCAGATGCAGGCTGCCGTCCGACTCCAGCTTCCAGCCCGATTTGACCTCGCCTCCGTTTTCCAGCGTCCACTGCGAGAGGTCTTTGCTTCGCAGCAGATCGGTGTACTGCTGAGCTGTCGCAGGGATATTTACGATGGTCAGGAACAAGAGTCCAGAGCAGAACGCGGCGAACTTCATGAGTATTGGGCTCCGCAGGGGCAGGGCAAGTGTTGGAGGATGGATGTCGTGGCAGCATTGGGCAGGCTGTCTCCGGATTTCCGACCGCAGGCCATGACATTCTGAGGCTGGGGTGAAGCGGATGCAACGGCCGGGACACCGGAGTTTGGGGGAATTGGCAGAACTGCCGAACTCAACCCGCAGCATCGCAAAAAAAATCCCGGAAGCAGCGAATCCCAGGGGGGCGGAGGACTCAAGCTGCTTCCGGGGGCGATTGGATCAGCCAGCACTTCGAATTTTCACCAGTTTTCACTGGTCTTCTTCGTTGCACCGTCATGGTGAGAACAGTATTCGGATCGCAGAATTGGGTCAATACGTTCCGGGCCGGGAAAATGGGTCCGATTAGCTCGATGCTGAATTCGTAAGTGCTTTATTCACAGTGTGTTACGAAACTCAGGCAGATTTGGCCGAAAGAGATTTCACGAAATTCCCTGGAAAAATTTCCACCCTGTTCACTCAAAATGGCCGATTGTCCGCGGGGCTTTCACGTTCCCCTCACTGCGAATCGGCTTGAACGCGACCGCTGCCAAAGAAATCAAACGCAATGGCGGCGTCCGGCATCTCCAGCTGGCGGCACCAGTCGGCCACGGCCCGAATCGCCTCCGGGTTCTCTGGAGCAGCAGGTCCCAGCCCGACCCGCAGCCGCGCCAGCACTGCAGCGCGATCAATCGCCTGCAATCGCTGTTCGGACTGGCCCAGCTGGCCATGGCAAGTCGCCAGGCCCTGCCACGCTGCGGGATTTGCCGGGTCGCGTTCCAGTAAACGCTGAAAACAGGCCTGCGCCTGCTGCCACTTTTTCCGATCCAGCAGCCATATACCGCGGAATTCTGTCAGCAGGAGCGGTTCAGTGGCAGACTCTGGTGGCAATTCAGTGCAAATTGTCTCGAATCGAGGCACATCGTTCTGCTCACGGCAACACTCCAGCAGAAACGCGGCGGTCTCCGCATCCCGGGAATCAGCGGCATACAACGCCTCCAGCCGCTCACGTGCGGCCTCCAGCTGGCCCTCGCCGATCAGGTAGCGGGCGTCGGCATTCTGCAGTGGACGAGAATTCGGCTCGTGCTTCAGCCATTCGCGAATCCGCGATGCTCCCCAGTCATTCTGCCACACCAGCAATGATGGGAAAAAGTAGTACTTCGCTTCATGCACGTCCGCCTGACGGGCGTCCATCAGCTGCTTCAGGATGGCAGCACGTTGAATGGTCCGCATCTGCACACCGTAGAGCAGGCTGAGCGTTCGCAGAGCGTACAGTCTTTGACGCCCCGGGACTGCCACGCCTGCCCTCGATGCTTCGAGGATCTTTTGAAACCCCTTTTCCGCCTCCCCGGCTCGGGATTGGTCGAAGAGCAACGAGGAACGTTCAAACATCGCCTGCAGACCATGATCCGGGTCATCAGCAGTCACCGCGTCGAAACAAACCAGCGCGGTTTCGAATTGACCATCACGGATGGCCTTTCGTGCCAGCGTCAGACAGACCTCTGCAGCGGCCGGCGCCCGCCGCAGACGGCTGGCTGCGGCTTCTTTAGCGGCGGTCCATTCTGCAGATGAGATTCCAGGTGGGCGAGGCGATTCCAGCGCGGACTGCCACCAGATTGCGGCCGCTGCGACAGCCGCAATAGATAGCACGCCACACCACACGGATGGTCGCCTGAACCAAATCCTGCTCATCCCGGCTGGCTCCGGATCACACACATTCATCAGGACATCAAAGTTACCTGCGCTGAATGCAGGCACCATGCAAGCATATTCCGGGACTATAACGATCGATTTTTCAGAATTCCATAACCCGACGCGGTGCTGGGATTTTTGCTGCAAACGAATATACTTCTCGGCCGGTGACCAGCACTCACGCTGGCCTCTGCCCCCTGCTTCTGTTGCCTGACTTTTCTGATCACAGGGTATCTTCCCGCGGACCCGCCACAATGCTCGCCATGCCCCGGATTGCTCGAACACTGCTCCTTCTGATTTCCGCCGCTGCACCGCTTCTGCCCCTCGGGTCGATTGCTTCCGCTGCTGATCTCAGGTTGCTTTTCATCGGCGACAACGGTCACCATCGCCCCTCCGAACGCTTCCACGAACTCGCTGGAGTGCTCGAACAGCGCGGTATCGAACTCAAATACACTGACCGCATGGAAGACCTCACCCCGGATGTGCTCAATGAGTTCCACGGCCTGGTTCTCTACGCCAATATCGATCGCATCGAAGACGCTCAGGCCAAAGCGGTGCTCGACTACGTGGCCGGTGGCAAAGGATTCATCCCTCTGCACTGCGCCACGTTCTGCTGGCGCAATAACCCGGATATGGTCAAGCTCATGGGGGCTCAGTTCCAGCGGCATGGCGGGCAGGTCTTCGCCACGCAAATCGCCGCACCCGAACATCCCATCATGAAGGGTTTCAGTGGCTTCTCCAGCTGGGACGAGACCTACATCCACACACTGCACAACGAAGAAAACCGACAGGTGCTCGAATATCGCGTTGAAGGTGATCAGGCTCAGGGACGCGACCGCGAACCATGGACGTGGGTCCGCACTCATGGAAAAGGCCGCGTGTTCTACACGGCCTGGGGGCACGACCAGCGCACGTGGACCAATCCGGGGTTCGCCAGCCTTGTTGAACGGGGCATCCGCTGGGCCTGCAGTGCCGACCTCTCCAGCGTCCAGCCCTTCCTCGATCTGGAAGCCTTCAATGCCCCGCCAATGACCTCCATTCCAGACGGCCTGCCCGCCTTCGAATTCGTTGAAGTGGGCCCGAAAATCCCCAATTATACGCCCGGTCGACAGTGGGGCGTTCAGGGTGCCCCGCGCACCACCATGCAAAAGCCGCTCAGCGTCGAAGATTCCATGCAGCACTACGTTACGCCTCAGGGCATGACTCTGCGACTCTATGCCGATGAACGCAGCTTCCAGTCCAAACCCATCGCTATGAACTGGGATGAACGCGGCCGACTGTGGCTCTGCGAGACGCTCGACTACCCCAATGAACTGGGACAAAACCGCGATCGCATCCGCATCTGCGAAGACACGAACGGTGACCACGTCGCCGACAAGTTCACCATCTTCGCCGAAGGGCTGTCCATCCCCACTGCCATTCTTATTTTCCGAGGCGGTGCTGTGGTTCAGAATGCCACCGAAACCATCTATCTCAAAGACACCGACGGCGACGACAAAGCTGATACCAAAACTACCCTCATCAGCGGCTGGGGGGCTGGTGATACGCACGGTGGAGTCAGCAACTTCCGCTATGGCGTCGACAACTGGATCTGGTCCATGCAGGGCTACAACGACAGCACTCCCCGCTGGAAAACGGCCGACGGCGAAGAACACACAGCCGAATCATTCCGCCAGGGATTCTTCAGGTTCCGACTGACCAACACCGATCCTCCCACCGTCTCAGATCTCGAATTTGTTCGCTCCACCAATAACAACACATGGGGCCTTGGGATCAGCGAAGAAGGACTCATCTTCGGCTCCACCGCTAATCACAACCCCAGTACCTTCATGCCGATCTCAAATCGCTATTACGAAAAAGTGCGAGGCTGGGCTCCCACCGATATTGGCACCATCGCCGATACCCACCTCTTCAAACCCATCACCGAAAATGTCCGCCAGGTTGACCAGTTCGGTGGCTACACCGCCGGAGCAGGCCACGCCCTCTATACGGCTCGCACCTTCCCCCGCCAGTGGTGGAATAAAACGGCATTCGTCTGCGAACCCACAGGGCATCTTGTCGGTACCTTCATCCTCCGTCGCGATGGTGCCGGCTACAAGTCAACCAGTCCCACCAACCTCATTGCCTCCGACGACGAATGGGCCTCCCCCATCATGGCCGAAATCGGCCCCGATGGCGCCGTCTGGGTGCTCGACTGGTACAACTACATCATCCAGCACAATCCCACGCCTCAGGGATTCAAGACCGGTAAAGGGAACGCCTACGAAAGCGAACTCCGCGACAAACGCCACGGACGCATCTACCGCGTCGTGCCCGTCGTCGCCACCTCCGCACAGGCAACCAGTGATCAGCTTCACCCATGGCAGCCCCTCCATGCCGCCTCCACCGCCGAACTTGTCAACACTCTTCGCCACCCCTCCATGCCGTGGCGACTCCAGGCCCAGAGACTGCTCGTCGAACGGCAGGCCAGCGATGCCGTCCCCGCCCTCCTTGAACTTGCCGCGGATACGTCCACGGACGACATCGGACTCAACCCTGGCGTCCTCCACGCCCTCTGGACTCTTCACGGGCTGAACATTGCCGACCCCACTCCCGCCATCAAGGCCGCTGCCTCAGCACTCAGCCACAAGTCCGCCGGGGTCCGCCGTAATGCCGCTGCAGTACTCGCCCTCTGGCCTGCGGGACATCCCGCGATTCTCGCCGCAGGCGCCCTCACCACTGACACAGATGCTCAGGCTCGACTTGCCGGAATCCTTGCACTCGCCGATGTGCCAACACACGAACAGGCTGGAACTCTGCTCGCTGCCGCCATCCGCAAACCGTCTGTCGATCTCTGGGAAAATGACGCCATCACGTGCGCTGCGGCCGTTCATGCCACTCCCTTCCTGAAAGCCCTCGGCACCGACGAAGCGGCTCTCCCCGCACCCGCTGTTCGCACCACACAACTCGTGGCCGAACACATCGCCCGCAGTCGCCCCTCCGTCACTCAGCTGCAGCAACTCCTCGCCGCTCTCGACAAGGCCCCCCCACAGCTGCTCGAACTCGTCATTCGCGGCCTTACTGAAGGCTGGCCCCGCGACCATCGCCTTAAGGCGACGCCTGAACTGGAACACACACTCACTACGCTGCTTCAGAAAGTGCCCGCGGCCTCACGCGGCAAACTCCTGCAGCTGGCCACACTCTGCGGCTCCACCGCACTCGATGCCTACGCCCGCGAAATCATCGATGCCCTGCTGAAAACCGCCAGCGACTCCGTGATCGATACTCCCGCCCGCATTGCCGCCGCAAAGGAAGCTGTCAGCTTTCAGACCGACAGCAGCGACATCCTCACAGCTGTCCTCACCAGCCTCACCACCACCACTCCACCGGAACTTGCCACCGGCCTGATCGAAGCCGCCGCACTCAGCACCGCTGACTCCCTCGGACCCGCACTGATTGAACGCAGCAGTACACTCACGCCACAGGCTCGCTCAGCCGCCATCCGCGTGCTTCTTTCACGACCCGCCACCACTAAAGCCATGCTCGATGCCTTCTCTGCCGGCTCCATGGAACTTGGTGACCTCACGCTCGACCAGAAACAGGCGCTCCGCGCACACCCGGATCGCGATATCCGTTCCGCCGCCGAAAAACTCATGGCCGCCGGCGGCGGACTCCCCGATGCCGACCGCGACAAAGTTCTCAAAGCACTCCTGCCGCTCTGCGAACAGGAAGGTGACGTTCCCGCCGGAAAAGCCATGTATGTCAAACATTGCTCCAAATGTCACGTCCACGGCTCTGAAGGCAAAGCCATCGGCCCAAATCTCACCGGCATGGCCGTCCACCCAAAACATGAACTGCTCACTCATATCATCGACCCCAGCCGCAGCGTCGAAGGCAACTTCCGCATCTACACCGTTGTCAAAACCGATGGCGTCATTCTCAACGGAATGCTCTCCGGCGAATCCCGAACTGCCATCACCCTTATCGATGCCGAAGGCAAAGAAAACCAGATCGCTCGCGAAGACATCGAAGAACTCGTCCGCTCCCGCAAATCGCTCATGCCCGAAGGCTTCGAAAAACAGATGTCTGCTGATGAACTCTCCAATCTCCTCTGCTTCCTCACAGACAAAGGCAAATACCTCCCCGTTTCTCTCGATCGATACGCCACAGCCATCAGCACCAAAGGCCTCTTCAGCAACGATGACAATGGCCCCGATCGCATGATCTTCGGTGACTGGACCCCCAAAATATTTAAAGACATCCCCTTCCTCCTCACCGACCCGCGCGGCCGCAGTGTCCCCAATGTCATCCTCCTCTACGGCCCCCGAGGACCTCTGCCTCCCAAAATGCCCAAAACCGTATCCCTCCCCGTGAACTCTGCTGCCAAAGCCATTCACCTCCTCAGCGGCGTCGGTGGCTGGAGCTACCCGTTCGAACAGGAAAAGAGCGTCTCCATGATCGTCCGCCTGCACTATCAGGGCGGCGATACCGAAGATCTCCCGCTGCTCAACAGCGTCCACTTCGCCGACTACATCCGCCGTGTTGACGTTCCCGGTTCCGAATTCGCCTACATGCTCGGCGGACAACAAATCCGGAAACTCACCGTCACACCATCCAAATCCGCCACCATCGAATCGCTCGAACTCGTCAAAGGCCCTGACGACACTGCCCCGATCGTCATGGCTATCACGATTGAACGTCCAGAGGTCAGCCGCTGAGCGAGCAAGGCACCGGCCGGCCGTCGTCCTGTTGCGTGCAGCAGCGATACTTCGCCAGCATCGCTCCATGACGTCCGGAACATGTTGCGTTCAATTCATCTGAAACTCTTTTCTGAGCATTGTCTGCCGCTTTGGGAAGATCATCCTGCAGTTGGATTCTCTACTGCAGCATCTCATGCACAACATGCCCATGCACATCCGTCAGTCGAAACTGTCGTCCCTGGAATCTGTAGGTCAACTGTTCGTGGTTGATCCCCAGCTGGTGGAGCAGAGTTGCCTGCAGGTCGTGCACGTGGACGCGGTTATCAACGGCGTTGAATCCCAGTTCGTCTGATGCTCCGTAGGTCAGTCCAGGTCGAATGCCACCGCCGGCCAGCCACACAGTGAAAGCATACGGATGATGGTCCCGGCCCCAGCGTGGTCGATTGTTGATGTCTCCCTGAATAAACGGTGTGCGGCCGAATTCGCCACCCCAGATAACCAGTGTTTCATCAAGGAGTCCTCGCTGTTCGAGATCGCGGACGAGCGCGGCGCTGGGCTGATCGGTGTCCCGGCATTGACTGTAGAGTTCCGTGGTGAGTGAATTGTGCTGATCCCAGCCCGCGTGCATCAGCTGTACGAACCGAGTGCCGCGTTCCACAAGCCTTCGGGCCAGCAGGCAATTGTGAGCAAACGTGCCGGGTTCGGTGACACCGGGGCCGTACATATCGAGCGTGGCCTGCGTTTCCCCGGAGAGATCTGTTAATTCCGGTACACTGGCCTGCATGCGAAAGGCCATTTCGTACTGAGCGATCCGGGCGGAGATTTCTGGGTCGCCATATTCCTGCAGCCGAAGTTCATTGAGCAGTGCCATGTCATCCAGCCAGCCGCGTTTCATGTCCCGCGACATGCCCGCAGGATTGCTCAGATACAGCACCGGATCACCACTGCCCCTGAACTTCACGCCCTGATATTTGGACGGCAGAAAGCCGCTCCCCCAGTAGAAGTCGTAGAAGATCTGGCCGCAGGTGGTATTGCGAGTGATGGAGGTCATGACGACGAAGGCCGGGAGCGACTGTGTTTCGGCACCGAGCCCCCACGTCAGCCACGCGCCGGCGGTCGGCCGCCCCGGCAGCTCGGCACCGCTCAGCAGAAACTGAATCGCAGGCGCATGATTCACGGCTTCCGTGTGCATGCTTTTCACAAAGCACAGCCGATCAGCAATCGCTGCCGTGTGTGGCAGAAAATCGCTCACCCACGCACCGCTGTCGCCTCGCTGACGAAACCGTTCGACGGGTGCCAGCATCAGCTTGCCGTCAGCGGCTCCTGTCATGGTGCTGAAACGACGCCCCTCCGCGTAGCCCGCAGGGAGCGGTTGTCCGTGAAGTTCCTGGAGCTTCGGCTTGTAGTCGAAGAGATCGACATGAGTTGGCGCACCGTTCTGGAACAGCCAGATCACGCGTTTGGCTTTTGCAGGGAAATGCGGGAGCCCCGGCTGAGCGGCGAATGCGGGTGGCCGCGGTGTTTCGGAGGCCCGCGAATTGTCGGATGCCAGCAGCGAAGTCAGTGCCATGCTGCCAACACCGGTGGCAGAACGCCCGAGGAGTGCCCGCCGCGCGATCAGATTCTGAAATTGCTCGTACGACTGCATTGATTCACTCCAATTCCTATTCCTTCGACAATGCCTCATCCAGATTGAGTACCGCAAGACAGAGTGCAGTCCATGCGGCGTGTTCGGTCACTGGCAACCCCGCCACTCGCGAAGATTCGCCCGCGGCGGCAAGTGCTTCGGCCGACTCAGCATCCCTGGAAAACTGCTCCCGCGAACGCACAAGACCTGCCAGCAGAATTCCAGCCTCGCGTTCGCTGAGATCACGCGCGAGGATTCGCAGAGAAATCTGCCGCAGACGTTGCCGATCATCCGCAGACGGCTCGATGAGCACCTGCTGGGCAAGCACACGGGCGGCTTCGGCCCACGTAACATCGTTGAAGGTTGCCAATGCGTGCAAAGGTGAATTTGTGCGGAAAACGGAAACACTGCACGTCTGGCGACCTGCGTTGTCAAAGAACATCGTCGGTCCGATGATTCGACGCCAGAATACATACAGGCTGCGGCGATACAGTGATGCTCCGGAATCCCGCGAATATGTCTTGCGGCCAAACGTTGCCTCCTCCCAGATTCCAGGAGGCTGATGAACATTTACCGGTGGACCGCCAAGTTTTCGTGTGAGCAGTCCGGAGGCGGCCAATGCCTGGTCCCGCAGCATCCACGAGGGCCAGCGATAACGCGGCGCGCGAGCAAGCAGACGGTTGTCCGGGTCACGCTCCAGATGCTCCGCACGTACTACGGAGGACTGACGATAGGTGTGACTGGTGATCATCAGCTTCAGCAGCCGCTTGACGTCCCAGCCGGAATCCCGGAATTCAACGGCCAGCCAGTCGAGCAGTTCGCGGTGTACCGGCAATTCCCCCTGGACGCCGAAATCATTTGCCGTCTTGACGAGCCCCGTCCCGAAAAGCTGCTGCCAGAAGCGATTGACCACGACACGGGCTGTCAGGGGATTCTGTGGGGACACCAGCCATCGGGCAAGGTCCAGGCGAGTGCCCGCCGCTTCCGGTGGAAGACCCGGAAGACTGGCCGGTACTGCCGCATTCACCGCCTTACCAGGGTTGTTATAAAGTCCGCGGTTGAGCAGAAATGTGTCGCGCCGCGAGGGTATGTCGGCCATGACCATCACCTGAGGCACACTGGCCCGAAGCCGCTTCAACTGCTCCTCCAGGTCCTGCAGCTGACGTGACAATTCCGCATGTTCCGCATCGGCCGACTGCTGTGTGGTTGTCAACAGAGTCTGCTGGTCGGGGCTGCGTTTTTCGCTGGGTGTCTGAAGTGCCTGTCTGAGCTGTTCCGGGAGCCTGTTGTTCAGTGACGGCTGAACATCGCTGGTGATCGCTATCGCAAACAGACCGATGTTGTGGCTGATATGGACTGAATCATGCCGCAGCTCGATTCGAAGTTCGTCCCCGGCCTGAATCACAAGCGGTTTGTCGAAGCGGAAGACCGCTGAGTGGTCTCGGTCAATCGGCCCGCCGCCAAGAATTGCCCAGCCGGATTGTCGATCACCGTCGAAGGCATTCGTGACCTTCAGGTTACCCTGCTCGAATGTTGCGTCAGCGGAGACAATTCGCACAGGATTTGACTGGCCATTGCGAACATGCTGCACGCTGATCTCTGTGAGCACAAAGTTGCCGCTGTCGGAACGAGCCAGTCCTCCGTGAGTGTGCGAAGGATGTCGAAGAGCATCCAGACGCAGAGCGGTGATGTTGCCGGGAGTGGGGCGTGAGACGACGCGGTAGACATCGTTGGCCGGATTCGGACCACTCGCAAAAATGCTCAGGTCCTCCTGTTGCCGCAGCTGCTGGTGATCCGCTTTCAGCTGTTCAGCGGAAAGTCTTTCCCAGCGAACGCCGGCCGCAAGCTGCTGCAGGCGAGTGGCCTCCCAGGCCGCCTGTTGAGTCTTCAGCTGCGACTCCCGCTGACTACGCTGACCATTCAAACGGTTCGTCGCTGTCTTCAATCGCGATTCTTCTGCCTGCTGGTCGGATGTCAACACGCTGAGGATCGGCGGAGTCTGTCCGCTGCGGCCATCACCGGTCACTGGCGTCTGATTGAAGAATGCAAACAGACTGTAGTAATCCTGCTGACTGAGCGCGTCGAACTTGTGGTCGTGACAGCGGCAGCAGTTGAACGTCAGCCCCAGCCAGAGCGTGCCGGTCGTTTCGGCCATGTCCATCACATAGTCCACTCGGTTTTCTTCAGCAATTCTGCCACCTTCTCCGTTAATCATGTGATTGCGGCAAAAAGCCGTCGCCAGCCGCTCGGTGTCCCCGGCTTCCGGAAGCAAATCCCCGGCAAGCTGCTGAATGGTAAACTGGTCCCACGGCAAATTCCTGTTGAAGGAATCCACAACCCAGTCCCGCCACGGCCACATCGTGCGTTCAGTGTCGCCCTGATAGCCGTTGGAGTCGGCATAGCGAGCCGCGTCGAGCCACTCCCACGCCATACGTTCACCGTAATGTGGCGAAGCCAGCAGCCGATCGACCAGCAGCTCCACTGCGTCCGGCCGGCTGTCCTGTTCAAATTCCAGAGTCTCAGCGGGGGTTGGTGGCAGTCCGGTCAGTTCAAGCGAGATGCGGCGAATCAGCGTTGAGCGGGCTGCTTCCTGGGATGGTGAGAGGCCCGAAGCCTTTAACCCGGATTGGATGAAGGCATCAATCGGATTGCGAATCGGGACGTGAGCAACCTGGTCAGAGACGATGGGGACGGAGGGCCGCAGGAGCGGTTGCCAGGACCAGTGTTCGCCCCAGACAGCACCCTGAGCGATCCAGCGACGAAGTGTGTCCTGTTGAGTCGGTGAAAGTTCACGGCCTGAATCCGGCGGCGGCATGCGGAGTTCCGGATCAGACGTGCTGATACGCCGATAAAGTTCACTCTCACTGACGTTGGCGACTTTGAGCATCGTCATGGTGGAGGAGCGATCGTCAAGCCGCAGATCGGCCTGACGCCGAGCCGCGTCAGGGCCATGACAGTGCAGGCAGTTATCGCCAAGGATTGGCCGGACATCGCGGTTAAAGTCCACGACAGGCTCGTCGGCCTGTAGAGTCGGAGACAGCCCCGAACAGCAGCAGGCTATGGATAGCAGCATTGTGCGGATAAATGCAGAGGCAGACATAGTCGAAACACCAGAAGACCTGCTGAAAGGAGTTTGAACGCTGGTTAGGTTCCAGAGGTTCGTGGCAGACTGGGCGAACATAATTTGGGCTGCTTTCCGAAGCACTGAAAATCGGTCAGACCTGTCCGCTCTACTTCGGCCAGCTGCCATTTTCAAACGGGACTGGTTTCAACTGTTTCGGGTCCACCACAGCGTGGACGATTCGTTGTCGTTTCCATGTCCATGTCACATGAATGAGTCCATCCTTCGTCTCAATCACCGCGGGATAAGAAAACTCAGCACGGGCTTCGTTGTCAAGAACCAGACCGGCCTGCCATGTGTCACCGTCTTCGCTGATGGCAAGGTTCAGCATTTCACGGCCGCGAGGAGTGCCCTCGCCGCGATGAGTGTGATTGTAAATCAGTACATGGCGACCACTCTTCAACGTGACCCCGTCAATCCCGCTGTTGGGGTTGGGCAGTGAAGTGGGCTTCAGGTCGGTCCAGGTTTTGCCTCCATCAGCCGAGGACGTTGCGAGGATGGAACCATTACCGTTCTGATTGCGGCACAGGGCAAGAATTGATCCGTCAGGGCGAGTGAGCAGGGTAGGCTGGATCGCACCGAACGTGCGTCCGTCATGAATCGGGCCAATGCGTTCCCACGTGCGGCCATTGTCCCGAGTACGTTCAAAGTGGACTCGCCAGCCGGCGTTCTCCGTGCTGCTGCCACACAGCAGCGTGCCATCGGGAAGCAGGATCGGCTTGTTTCGCACGGGGCCGTCAATCTGTTCCGCCAGACGCTGCGGGACGCTCCACGTCTCCCCGTGATCGGCGGAGACTGCCATCATGCCCCACCACGATGCCGGATCCGGGCCGCACTTCCAGAAGAGCAGCAACGGTCCGCCGGGAACCTGCCAAAGCACCGGGTTCCAGGTGGGATGACGGTGAGTTGTTCCGTCCGGCCGGGTGTACTGCACGCCGTTGGCAACTTCCCGAGGTGCCTGCCAGCGCCCATCGCGGTACGCGGAAATCCAGATACCCACGTCCGGATGCTTCTCTTCCGTTCCACCAAACCAGGCAACCACCAAACCCACTGGGGTTTCCGCAATTGTGGATGCGTGACATTCGGGAAATGAAGCGGATTCATAGAGGAATTCGCGGGAAACAAGCCCCGGCTGCGTTTCAGCCGCCTGTACTGGGGCTGACGGAGCAGAAACGCCGAGAAGACAATGACAAAAAATCAAAAAACGCAGCATGGGTATTGCTCTCCGTAGAGCTCAGGGAGGGAATGTGTCAGCTGAATCAAGCTATAACACCAACCGCAGAACAAGTCCAGCCGCGACGCAGGCTGCCAGGACCACCCCAAGGCCTGCACGGAAAACAAAAAGGATCACCGCTCCAAGTGCTGATACGGCCGCTGCGTCCAGCCGTAAAGAAGTCCAGATCGGCAGCTGCAGCGTCAAAGGACCGATCAGCAGCGACTGCTGTTGATCGAACAGCACACCGCCGGCCAGTTCAAAACTCAAAGATGCAATCACGCCCACCACAACAGCAGAGATTGCCTGCAGGCCGGTCGTGAGCCCGCGCACACGCGGAAGCTGTTCAACCCACGGAGCCCCGAGGAAGATCCAGAGAAAACTGGGAGCAAACGTTACCCATGTTGCCAGGAGTGCACCGAGAATTCCTGCGATCGCCGGAGGCAGGTCCGCAGACCCACGCCAGCAGGCCACGTGCCCGACAAACTGCACAACAAGAATGAGTGGTCCTGGGGTTGTTTCGGCCAGCCCCAGACCGTCCAGCATTTCGCCGCGTTGCAGCCACCCGAATTTCTCTACCGCCTGCTGATCGACGTACCCCAGAACCGCGTAGGCACCGCCAAAAGTTACCACAGCGGCCCGGCTGAAAAACAGAGCTGTCTGCACAAACACACTGTTGAAACCCGCAAGGCTTCCCGCAAGCAGCAGCGGAGCAAACCAAATCGCAAGCCCCATCGGCAGCACACGAGCGATATGACCCCAGCCAGGTGCGGTAACACTCGGAAGGGGCACTCCGGGAGCGTAAAGCTCCTGCTGAGCCACCCTCGGGGACGCAGAGTGTGTCGTCTGCGCTGGCACCGTATGCTTCGGCTCCGCGGGAGCCCCTGACATACCATTGGTACCCGGAGAACTCTGACGACGTCCCACGAACCAGCCCACACCGCCTGCTGTTGCCACCACCAACGGGAACGGCAGGCTGGCAATCAGCATTGCTGCACAGGTGGCTGCCGCAAGCCATTGCAATGGGCGACTTTTGAGCACTCGACGCGTCAGTCTTCGCAGGGCATCCGCAAGCACCGCAAGGACGGCGCATTTCAGACCAAAAAACAGCCCCGCCAGCGCCGGGAGTTCCCGATATTCGGTGTAGATCCAGCCCAGCGCCAGCATGCAGAGACTGCCCGGAAGAATAAACAGCAACCCGGCAGCAAGCCCGCCACGGAGCCCATGCAGCGTCCAGCCCAGCCACGTTGCCAGTTGCTGCGCTTCAGGCCCCGGGAGCAGCATGCAGAAATTCAGACCATTCAGAAACTTCTGTTCATCGACCCAGCGACGCTCGTCCACAACCAGACGATGCATCACCGCAATTTGCGCCGCGGGCCCGCCAAAACTGAGCAACCCCACCTGCAGCCATAGTCGCAGCGAGTCGGCAAATGAAACGCTGACGGGAAACCTGGGTGGGGCTGGATTCATGGCAGGCAGGCTTGCAGATGACTTTTTTTCGCACAAGAATTAGTGGATGCTAATCACCCGGTGGATCCTTTGGAAATACCGCCCGCCGTTGGAGGAATTCAAGCAGGTCGAGAAAGTGTCCTCAGTGGATGGTCAGAAGCCCCCGGCGGCGAAGCGCACCGAAAGGTGCCCACGCTTTCGAGTGCGTTTGCCTTGCGCTGGCAGGGAAGCCCGCGCGCTGCCCCGCAATGGCGATAGCTGTCTGGAGTCCCGTATGCCGGGAGGGCGAAGCGGAAAACATCCCAATTCCCCGGTTCTCAGATTGTTTCGCAATCCCAGCCGCACCCCCAAATCCCGCCGCGGGGACAGTCCCCGTTGGGCTTGTTGGGACAGTCCCCGTCTGGCGAAACAATCGATTGGAACGGTTGCACGGCCTTTGGGGGTTGTGACAAATATGATTGCCGTCACGCTGGTAGCGGCCGCCCGGTAAGGAACCAATCTGGTCCCGCAGCTGTCTGATCCCGCCGCGGGGACTGTCCCCGTTGGGCCTGCGGGGACAGTCCCCGTGCGGCGAAACAATTGATTGGAATGGTTGCATGGCTTGTGGGGGTTATGACAAATATGAGTGCCGTCACGCTGGTAGCGGCCGCTTGGCAAGGAACCAATCCGGTGCCGCAGCCTTCTGATTCTGCTGCGGGGACTGTCCCCGGCTGGCGAAACAATCGATTGGAACGGTTGCATGGCTTTCGGGGGTTGTGACAAATATGAGTGCCGTCACGTTGTGAGCGGCCGCTCGGCAAGGAACCAATCCGGTGCCGCAGCCTTCTGATCCCGCCGCGGGGACTGTCCCCGTTGGGCGAAACAACCGATTGCAACAGTTGCACGGCTTGCAAGGATTTTGACAAATTTGAGTGACTTCTGGCTTATAGCGGCCGCTCGGCAAGGAGCCAATCCGGTGCCGCAGCTGCCCGATCCTGCCGCGGGGACAGTCCCCGTTGGGCTTGCGGGGACAATCCCCGGCTGGTTGGAAATCGGAACGCAGACGGTACAGAGGGGTGGGCGGAAGTAGCGGAGCAAACTGATCCGAATTTCTGCATCCGCCCCCCGATCTCGACAGCAGATTTGAGCCCACGGTATGGGGGCCGACGCCATCGGGGTTCACGACATCCGACTCATCGACAGGGACTGTCCCCGTTGGGCGAAACAACCGATTGCAACAGTTGCACGGCTCGCAAGGATTTTGACAAATTTGCGGGACTTCTGGCTTATAGCGGCTGCCCGGCAAGGAGCCAATCCGGTGCTGCAGCCGCCCGATCCCGCTGCGGGGACAGTCCCCGTTGGGCCTGCGG